>CAMOVY010000006.1 GCA_946627905.1 uncultured Clostridia bacterium | reverse complement strand
AGTTATTTCCGGTTATACTTCTTGGTATCTCGGACTTAAAGAAGCGGCAACCAAAGCGACTAACGGTATTAAAATGAGCGTTACTTTCACCGGTTCTTGGTACGACGTTGATGCGGAAAAGACCGCTGCCGAAAAACTTATTTCGATGGGTTGCGTTATAGTTTCGCAGCACGCAGACTCTATGGGTGCTCCTTCCGCTTGCGAAGCGAAAGGTGTTATTAACATATCTTATAACGGCAGCACGATTGAGTCCTGCCCCGATACGTTCCTTATTTCGTCCAGAATAGACTGGAGTTATTATATGAAAACTATGATAATGAACGTGGCGAACAATAAGCCTGTAGATAATGACATTTGCGCGACTATAGAAGACGGCGCGGTTGTTCTTACAAATTTAAATGCTAACGTTGCGGCGAAAAACACGGTAGAAGAACTTATTAAAGTCAGAAACGAACTTGTTGCCGGAACCAGACAGGTTTTCGATGTTTCTAAGTTTACTGTTGACGCAACCAAAAATGCGGGTGCGACGGTTGATGCGCAGGGACATCTGACTGAATATTTGGCGGATTATCTTGATAATTGGGACGGACAGCAGAAAAGTACTTACGTAAAAGACGGAAACGTAATTATGACTGACGCAGAAACGGGTATTACTTATTTTGCTGAAAGTTATTATCGTTCTGCTCCTTATTTCGATTTAACAATCGACGGCATCGTTTTACTCGATACCAAATTCTAATAAACTTTGCTTTAAGGCGGGGGGAAAGTCTCCCCGCCTTAAAGTGTTTTAAATCACTATTACGAGATTACGGGGGTTTGTTGTGGAAAAACAAATCGCATTACAATTAAAAAATATTTGTAAATACTTTCCGGGGAAAGTAATTGCAAACAAAAACGTTAATCTTACTCTTTATAAGGGTGAGATTTTATCCCTTTTAGGGGAAAACGGCAGCGGTAAAACCACGCTTATGAATATGATTTCGGGCATATATTTTCCCGACGAAGGTCAAATTTTCATAAACGGCGAAGAAGCGGTTATCCGTTCGCCCAAAGACGCCTATAAATACAAAATAGGCATGATACACCAACATTTTAAGTTGGTGGACGTTTTTACCGCCGCGGAAAATATCGTTCTCGGCGTTAAAGGCGAAAGATATAAACTTAAAGAAGTTAACACCCGTGTGCGCGAGATAGCGGAGCGCTACGGTTTTGATATAGACCCCAAAAAACGTATACACGAAATGTCCGTATCCGAAAAGCAGACGGTTGAAATCATAAAGGTTTTATACCGCGGCGCGGATATTCTTATTCTTGACGAGCCTACGGCGGTTTTAACTCCGCAAGAGATTGAAAAACTTTTCGCCGTGCTTCGCAAAATGCGCGAAGCGGGCAAGTCGATTATTATAATTACTCATAAACTCAACGAAGTTATGGAAATTTCAGACCGCGTGTCTATTCTGCGTAAAGGCGAATATATAGGCACGGTCGAAACGGCGAAAACCAATCCCAAAGAACTTACCGAAATGATGGTCGGCAAGAAAACCGACTTGAAGATAGAGAGAGTAAAAACCGATTTCGACAAACCGCTTTTGGAAATAAGGAATTTGTGCGTTAATTCGGACGAGGGCAGTCTGGCAATCGACGACGCAAGTTTTTATATCCGCGGCGGCGAAATTTTAGGTATTGCCGGTATTGCGGGATGCGGGCAGAAAGAACTGTGCGAAGCGATAGCGGGGCTTCGCCCTATTAAAAGCGGGCTTATAATGCATAAAGGTGAAAACATTATAGGACTTCCGCCCAAAAAGATTATTGAAAAAGGCGTGTCTATGAGTTTTATTCCCGAAGACCGTTTGGGTATGGGACTTGCGCCGTCTTTTTCGATTACCGATAATATGATGCTTAAAACCTACGCGGAAGGAAAAGGTCCTTTCGTTGACAGGAAATCGGCAAGAGAGCGCGCTAACGCATTGATTAAAAAACTTGAAATCATAACCCCGTCTTCCGAAACGCCCGTACGTCGTCTTTCGGGCGGCAACGTGCAAAAGGTTTTGGTCGGCAGGGAAATAGAGGCAGGACCTAACGTTATCATCACCGCGTATCCCGTCAGGGGCTTGGATATAAACACTTCATACGTTATTTACGACATACTGAACGAACAGAAGAAAAAAGGCACGGGCATACTGTTTATCGGCGAAGACTTAGACGTAATGCTTGCCCTTTGCGATAAAATAATGGTCATCTGCCACGGCAGGATAATGGGTATCGTTCACGCCGAAAAAACCACTAAAGAAGATTTGGGGCTTATGATGACGGGCGCTTTAAATCTTACAGAAGAGAAGAAAGATAAAAATTACGGTATAGCAAAAGACAGTAATCTTACCGAAGAAGAGTGGAAAATAGAAGGCGAAAAACAAGCCGAGAAGGAGAAGACAAATGGTTGAGGCAAAGAAGATAAAAGAGCCGCTGTTTCATATAACGAAGCGTGCGCCTATGCCTATATGGAAGACGATACTTATAAGGGCGAGCGCGGTTCTGATAGCCATACTTTTAAGTTCCGTTATAATAATTTTAATCACGGGACAAAATCCGTTTTCAATTTTTGCGTCAATGTTTCACGGTGCTTTCGGCGACGCCGCTACTCAGAACAAAGCGGGGGTTGCCGACACGAGAAGACGTTTATTACAGGAAATGGCTATACTGTTAAGTATTGCTTTAGCCGTAACGCCGGCATTTAAAATGAAATTCTGGAATATCGGCGCACAAGGTCAAGTGCTTATGGGTGCGTTGCTTTCCGCAATAGTTGCAAGGGATTTAGGCGTTTCGTTGGAAACGACGGATTTAGGTAGCGCGGTAAATTTAATATTGATGCTTTTAGCTGGCGCTTTCGGCGGGGCATTGTGGGCGGTAATTCCCGCAATATTTAAAGCGAAATGGAACACAAACGAAACCTTATTCACGCTTATGATGAATTATATAGTAATTTGTCTTATAGGCGTTGTCCGTAAAATTTGGGAACCGAATAACGACAGTATAATTATAGCGAACGGGCATTTCCCCGACTTATTCGGGCAAAAATACGTCGGTATACTGTTGTTTGCGATTGCGCTTACCGCGTTTATGTTTTTTTATCTTAAAAAATCCAAACACGGTTATGAAATTTCGCTGGTTGGCGAAAGCGTAAATTCTGCGAAATACGCGGGGATAAGTGTGGCAAAAATAACTATCAGAACGCTGATTTTTTCCGGTGCGATTTGCGGTATTGTCGGCGCGATGCTGGTAGGTTCTATAGACCATAATATCAGTACGACTTTGGACAGGGGATACGGGTTTACGGCAATACTCGTTTCGTGGCTTGCTAAATTTAATCCTTTGTTTATGATTTTAACCTCGTTTCTAGTCGTGTTTTTCCTAAAAGGCGGCGCTCAACTTGCGGACGATTTCGGCAAATACGGCGTTACTAATTCGTTTGGCGATATAATTATCGGAATAATCTTTTTCTTCATAATCGGTTGTGAATTCTTTATTGCTTATTCCATAAAATTCCATAAAAAGAAAAAGGCAGGCAATTAATATGGATATTTTTACAGCTTATTTTACAGGTGCCGTAGGGTATAGCGCTATTCTGCTTTTCGGTTCAACCGGTGAAATTTTGACGGAAAAGGCAGGGCATCTGAATTTGGGAATCCCCGGTATAATGTGTTTCGGCGCGTTGGGCGGCTGTTTCGGTGTTTCTCTTATCGGAAACGTTCCCGTCGTTTCTATGCTTATGGCAATTTTGTTTGCTTTTCTGTTTGCCGGCGCTTTAGGTCTGTTATATTCGCTCTTTACCGTTTCTTTGCGCTGTAATCAAAACATAACGGGTCTTATAATAACGACTTTCGGCGTAGGATGTACTAATTTCTTTATAAACAAAATATCGAGCGTTTCTTTTGCAAAAGTTGCGAAACAGTTTACGCAGTTGTTTCCATCGTATAAGGATTTAGGCGTTTTTGGCGAACTGTTTTTATCCTATGGGTTTATGGTGTATTTTGCAATAATAATTGCAGTTTTCGTTGCCGTATTTATGAAAAGGACGAGAGCGGGTTTGCAACTCCGTGCTGTGGGCGAAAACCCTGCCACGGCGGATGCCGCCGGAATTAACGTCGGGTTATATAAATATCTGGCAACGTTTATCGGTAGCGGTATAGCGGGGCTTGGCGGGGTTTATTACGTTTTTACATATCTTAACGGTGCTTGGGAATATAAAATCGACGCTTTAGGCTGGCTGTCTATTGCTCTCGTTATTTTCAGCGTTTGGAAGCCGAATCTGGCAATACTCGGTTCTTTTATGTTCGGGCTTTTGTATAATGCCAAAGCGTATATCCCGGGGATTTCCGCGCCCATGAAAGAAGCGTTCGGTATAGCGCCGTATCTGGTTACCATTATCGTGCTTATCATTACAAGTATCGCGGGGAGCAAGAACGTTCAGCCGCCCGCGTCTTTAGGGCTTAACTATTTCAGAGAAGACAGGTAAAATTTTTGCTTTTCCCTTTCGGCGCCGCGTAAAGCGGCGCCGAAATCGTTTTACAAACCGCGATAAAAATGTTAAAATTAAAAAAACGAAAACCGTCGGCGATTTTTATAAAAAACGTTTATTTTTTGGCAGGTACGGGTAAATTTTCCGAGTAATGGGAATAAGGAGAATGTTATGTATAAAATCATTACCAAAAAGCCGCTGAACGACACCGTCGTGCAGATGGAAATAGAAGCGCCGCTCGTCGCAAACAAGGCGAAAGCGGGGCAGTTTATTATTCTGCGCGTGGACGAAGACGGCGAAAGAATTCCTTTAACCGTTGCGGGCACGGATAAAAATAAAGGCACGGTTAAAATTATTTTTCAGATAGTCGGCGGTACGACTATGAAACTTGCCGCGAAATCTGCGGGCGACTATATACAGGATTTCGTCGGACCTTTGGGGAAGGCAACCGAAACCGCGGGCATTAAAAAGGTATGTATAGTCGGCGGCGGCGTAGGTTGCGCCATCGCTATGCCCGTCGCGCAGGAATTTCACCGACTTGGCGCGGAAGTCGTTAGTATTATAGGTTTCCGCAATAAGGGTATAGTTATTTTGGAAGACGAATTCAAAGAGTGTTCCGACAGGCTTTTCGTGTATACGGACGACGGCTCGTACGGCAAGCACGGCAACGTTGTAGTTCCGCTTAAAGAAATGCTTGACGCGGGCGAAAAGTTCGATATGATAATCACGATAGGACCTTTAATTATGATGAAGTTCGTAGCGCTTGCCGCAAAAGAGTATGGCGTGCCTTGCACGGTGTCTATGAACCCCATTATGATAGACGGCACGGGTATGTGCGGCGGGTGCAGGCTTACGTTAAATAAAGACGGCAAGCGGGAAACGCGCTTCGCGTGCGTGGACGGACCTGATTTTAACGGCTACGAAGTGGATTTTGACGAAGCGATGTCGAGAAACCGTATGTATGCGGATTTTGAACAGCGTTCGCGCGAGCACGCGTGCAATCTTTTGAAAAGGGGGGAATAGACGTATGGCAATAATTCCCAAAAAGCACGAAATGCCGACGCAATCGGCAAAGACGCGCGCGCGCAATTTTAACGAAGTGGCTTTGGGGTATTCCGCAGAAGTTGCCGTGGAAGAGGCAAAGCGGTGCTTAAACTGTAAAAACAGACCTTGCGTTGCGGGTTGCCCCGTAAACGTTAATATTCCCGACTTTATTTCGCTTGTTAAAACGGGCGACTTTGAAGGGGCTTATCAAATCATCAACAAAACGTCATCGCTTCCCGCGGTGTGCGGCAGGGTGTGCCCGCAGGAAACGCAATGCGAACAGCGTTGCACGCTCGGCATAAAATTCGAGCCCGTTGGGATAGGCAGGCTGGAACGCTTTGTCGCGGACTATCATAACGATACGGCGCAAACTGTCGAACAAAAACCCAAATCCAACGGCATAAAAGTCGCGGTTGTGGGGTCAGGACCTTCGGGGCTTACCTGTGCGGGCGACCTTGCCAAAAAAGGCTACGAAGTTTCTGTATTCGAAGCCTTGCATACGGCGGGAGGTGTGCTGGTGTACGGTATTCCCGAATTCAGACTGCCGAAAAGTATAGTTAAAAAAGAAGTCGACGGCTTAAAGGCTTTGGGCGTGGATATACAAACTAACGTGGTAATCGGCAAAACGCTGACCGTGGACGAACTGTTTAGCGCGGGCTACAAGGCGGTGTTTATCGGTTCGGGCGCGGGACTTCCCAACTTTATGAATATAAAGGGCGAATCTTTAAAAGGCGTATATTCCGCGAACGAGTTTTTAACGCGCAGTAATTTAATGAAAGCCTACCGCGAAGATTGCGACACGCCAATAATGAAAGGTGGGTTCGTGGCGGTAGTCGGCGGCGGAAACGTGGCGATGGACGCGGCGAGAACGGCGCTCCGCCTCGGCGCTGAAAAGGTGTATATAGTTTACCGCCGCTCTATGGACGAAATTCCCGCCAGACGCGAAGAAGTGGAACACGCTATGGAAGAAGGCATAGATTTCAGACTTTTATGCAATCCCGTGGAAATTTTAGGGTATAATAATCCCGACAATCCGCGCGATATAAAAAACGGGTTCGTATCTGGGATAAAATGTATAAAAATGGAACTTGGAGAGCCCGACGCCAAAGGTCGTCGCCGCCCCGTGCCTATAGAAGGTTCGGAGTTTACACTTAAAGTCGACACGGTTATTATGGCGATAGGTACTTCACCTAATCCGCTTATAAAAAACACGACCGACGGGCTTAACGTAAACGACCACGGCGGGATTATCGTGGACGAAAACGGCTTAACGTCTAAAATCGGCGTGTACGCCGGCGGGGACGCCGTCACGGGTGCAGCTACGGTTATTTCGGCGATGGGCGCGGGCAAACTCGCCGCAAAATCTATCGACGAATATTTGAAAAATAACGGCTGACGTATCAGGCGATAAAAAACAACGGAGAAAACTATGGATTACCGTATCGAAAAGGATTCTATGGGAGAAATGAAAGTTCCCGCAGATAAATATTGGGGCGCGCAGACGCAGAGAAGTCTCGAAAACTTTAAAATCGGCGGCGAAGTAATGCCGAGAGAGATAACGGCGGCTTTCGGGATATTAAAAAAGGCGGCGGCGCTTGCCAACAACGCGCTTAAAATTCTTTCCGACGAGAAAAAAGACGCCATATGCGCGGCGGCGGAAGAAGTTATAAGCGGCAAACTGAACGATAATTTCCCGCTTGTCGTGTGGCAGACGGGTTCGGGCACGCAGTCGAATATGAACGCCAACGAAGTAATTGCAAACCGCGGCAACGAAATGGCAGGCAAAAAACTTTTGCACCCCAACGACGACGTTAATATGTCGCAAAGTTCCAACGACACCTTTCCTACCGCTATGCACATAGCGGCGGTGCTTGCGATAGAGAACAAACTTTTACCCGCAATAGACAGACTTGTTTTGACCTTTGACAGGCTTGAAAAGGAAAACCGCGGCGTTATAAAAAGCGGCAGAACGCATTTGCAGGACGCCGTGCCCATCTCATTTTCTCAGGAAATAAGCGGGTGGCGGGCGATGCTTACCGAAACACGCGAAATGCTGGTTTTGGCAGTCAAAAAACTTTCATTTCTGGCGCTCGGCGGAACGGCTGTCGGTACGGGACTTAACGCGCCCGCGGGTTTTGCGGAAAAGGTCGCGGAAAAGGTGAGCGAACTTACGGGTAAACCTTTTACTACCGCGCCTAACAAATTCCACGCGCTGACGAGTAAAGACGCGTTGGTGTTCGCGCACGGCGCTATAAAGGCGCTTGCCGCAAACCTTATGAAAATAGCAAACGACGTCCGCTTTCTGGCGTCAGGACCGCGCTGCGGGCTTGGCGAAATATTTATTCCCGAAAACGAGCCGGGTTCTTCCATAATGCCGGGGAAAGTCAATCCCACGCAATGCGAAGCGTTAACCATGGTCGCCGTGCAGGTTATGGGAAACGACGTGGCGGTGGGGATAGCCGCGTCGCAAGGCAATTTCGAACTTAACGTGTTTATGCCCGTGATAATATATAACTTTTTACAGTCGGTAAGGCTGCTTTCGGACGGCATAACGTCTTTCGATATACATTGTGCTTGCGGCATAAAGGCAAATAAGGAAAAAATGAGTGCGAATTTACACAATTCGCTTATGCTTGTCGCCGCGCTTAATCCTTTTATAGGCTACGACAACGCGGCAAAGTGCGCTCACCTTGCTTATAAAGAAAACATCACGCTAAAAGAAGCGTGTATAAAACTCGGGCTTTTAACCGCGGAAAAATTCGACGAAGTTTTTCACCCCGAAGAGATGGCGGGCGAATAATTTATAAAAAACAAGCGCTCGGGCAGAACTGCCCGAGCGCTTGAAATTTAAAAGCGTTATTTAACCGCGCTTATTTTTCCCCGTAAAAAGAAAATGAGTGCGGAAATCACATACGACAAGGCGAACATAAAGGTTATCGTTATAGGCAAAACCCAATATCTTTCGCCGAACGTGAAACTGTAAAAGTCGGGCCAAGTTTTAAACCCCGCGACCATAATGGTGTATACGAAGGAATAGGCAATAGTCGGAAGTATCGCAATAAAGGTGCTTTGAAACGGCAGTTCGGGCGTTTTTTCAAACACGATAAAGTTTACCACCGAGAGCGCGGGGATAAGAAAATGAAAGAAAAATCCGTTTCCGCGAAAGAGCGTGAAATAACTTTTGCCGTAGGACGCTAAAAGCGGACTTAAGAAAAGCGCTACGGTAAAAAACGTAAGCGCAACGGCGCTTGTCGCCGTAAATTTCAAAACCATTACCCACCGCGGGAAAAAGTATTCGTCTTTAATAACGTTTTTAACGTTAAAAAACAGCATAATCGCCGCCGCTATCGCAACAAACGCGTTGGATAGAGTGGTAAAATATCTGAAAGAGTAAATACCCGTAAAGTCGGTAAGTTCGCTACCGTTTACGGATTCCGGCACTCTTATAATATCCTGTCTGAAATTGTGCGCCACCGAATACGCCGTAAGGATAAACACGGTAAGGTTTATCATAAGCGCCGCGACGTTTAGTTTTCTGTGTTTCATATCGCTCCTTGTTTATACTGAAAAAATTATACCACAAAAAGGTAAAAAATAATCGCAAAATAACATAAAAAGATTTTTCTTTGCCCCCTGCTTTCGGATTGACTTTGAAAGCGCAAAATGTTATAATATTACCGTAATAAAAAAATACAACTTAATGTTTTTCTGCGACTGACGGAAAAGTGGATAACCACGGGGAAACAGAAAAATAACGCCAAGGGGTTTATCCCCTTTGCCGACCGTCTGGGCACGCTCGTTTTCCTAAGCGAGAAGTGCCATTTTTATTTTATTAGCGAAAAACAAACGGAGATTGTTATGAAAAAAGTTGCGATTGTTATGGGTAGCGCAAGCGATTTGCCCGTCGTGGAAAAAACGGCGGACGTACTTAAAAAACTTGGTATTCCTTTTGAAGCGCACGTGTATTCGGCGCACAGAACACCGATTGAAGCGGGGGAGTTTGCCGCATCCGCGCGTAAAAACGGTTTCGGCGTTATAATCGCCGCGGCGGGTATGGCGGCGCACCTTGCGGGGGCTATTGCCGCGAAGACGACTTTGCCCGTTATCGGTATTCCCTGTAAGGGCGGGTTGGCGGATGGGTTGGACGCGCTTTTATCCACCGTGCAGATGCCTAAAGGTATTCCTGTGGCGACGGTTGCCGTCGGCGGCGGGGAAAACGCGGCGTATCTTGCGGCGGAAATTCTGGCGGTAGAAGACGACGCTGTCGCCGAAAAACTTGCCGCCGCGCGCGAAAACGGAAAAGCCGCGGCTTTAAAAGCGGACGCCGAAGTGTATTCCGAATTAAACGGTAAAAACTGATTACGGGAGTAGGAAAAATGGAAAAACTCGATAAGATTTACGAAGGCAAGGCAAAAAAGGTCTATAAAACCGACGACGAAAACCTGTATATCGTTTCGTATAAAGACGACGCGACCGCGTTTAACGGCTTAAAGAAAGGTACTATCGCGGGTAAGGGCGTTATAAACAACAAAATGAGCAATATGCTTATGAGCCTTTTGGAAAAACAGGGCGTAAAAACTCATTTCGTCAAAGAACTTTCGGACAGAGACACGCTTGTTAAAAAAGTGTCTATCGTGCCGCTTGAAGTAATAATCAGAAACGTTTCGGCAGGTTCTTTTGCCAAGCGCTACGGTGTGGAAGAAGGTATAGTTTTCGATAGCCCGACTATTGAGTTTTCGTATAAAAACGACGATTTGGGCGACCCGCTTATAAACTCTTATCACGCGCTTGCGCTTAAACTTGCCACCGAACAAGAAATAGAGACCATAAAGAAAATGGCATTTAAGGTAAACGACGTTTTAACCGAATACTTTAAGGGCTTAAATATAAGGCTCGTCGACTTTAAGTTGGAATTCGGAAGACTTTCTGATGGCGAAATAGTTTTGGCGGACGAAATTTCGCCCGACACTTGCAGGCTTTGGGATTTAACGACCAACGAAAAACTTGATAAAGACCGCTTCCGCAGGGATATGGGCGGAGTTGAAGACGCGTATAAAGAAGTTATGAAGCGGTTGACTTCCACAAAATAAGGCAAACCGAGACACGGGGCAAACATTTTCGGCGGTTTTTTCGGGGGAAAAGACGGAGAATAACAGATTTCAAGGAGATTTTATGGGCGCATATTTCGGGGTCGTTTCAAAAAGGGAAATACTTGAAGACGTGTTTTTCGGTACCGATTACCACTCTCATTTGGGAACGAAAAGCGGCGGGATTGCCGTTTACGACAGAGAACTAGGGCTACAAAGAAAGATACATAATCTCGGCAACGCGCCTTTCCGCGCCAAGTTCGAACACGTTTTCGGCGATATGAAAGGCACGTCGGCGATAGGCGTTATAAGCGACTTTGACCCCGAACCGCTTATAATCCGTTCAAGGCTGGGGCTTTACGCCGTTTGCACGGTAGGCGTAATCAATAATTCCGCCGCGCTTGCGGAAAAGTTTTTAAACGACAACGGCGGGCACTTCGGGCTTACCACAGGGCTTATGGTAAACTCTGCGGAACTCGTCGCTTCGCTTATAAATCAGAAGGAAACCTTTGCGGACGGGATAAAGTTCGCGCAGGACAGTATAGAAGGCACTGCTTCTATACTCGTTTTAAAAAGCGACGGCAACATAATTGCCGCACGGGATAAATTCGGCAGACTGCCTATGGCGATAGGTAAGGATAAAGACGGTTTTTGCGTCGCGTTTGAAGATTTTTCGTACAGAAAATTAGGGTTTTCCGATTATAAGGCGCTCGGCGCGGGGGAGATTGTGGAACTTTCGCCCGATAAGATGACTGTTCTTTTGCCCGCGGGCGATAAGATGCGCGTCTGTTCTTTTTTATGGACGTATTACGGGTATCCGACCGCTTCTTACGAAGGCAAGAACGTGGAAATTATGCGTTGCGAAAACGGCGTGCTGCTTGCCGAAGCGGATATTAACGCTAAAAAACATTTAGGTATAGACTATATTGCGGGCGTTCCCGACAGCGGCACGCCCCACGCGATAGGCTACGCGAATAAAAGCGGAATACCTTTCGCAAGACCTTATATAAAATACACTCCGTCGTGGTCGCGCAGTTTTATGCCCGACGTCCAACGCAACAGAAACGAAATCGCCAAAATGAAACAAGTGCCCGTCAGGGAACTTATCGAGGGTAAAACGTTGCTTTTCGTGGACGATTCTATCGTGCGCGGTACGCAACTTAAAGAGACGGTGGAGTTTTTATACGCCAACGGGGCAAAGGCGGTGCATATGCGTTCGGCTTGCCCGCCCATAATGTTCGGGTGCAAATACCTTAATTTTTCGCGCGCGACGAGCGATATGGAACTTATTACGAGACGGGTTATAAAGGAACTCGAAGGCGACGAAGGGTTTAATCATTTAGACGAATACAGCGACGGCAATACGGGACGCGGCAAAAATCTCCGCAAAACTATATGCGAAAAGTTCGGGTTCGCGTCTTTGGAATTCCAGACGCTTGACAATCTTATAAAAGCAATAGGAATAGACAAGAGTAAACTTTGCACTTATTGTTGGAACGGTGTCGAATAAACGGAGCATAGGAGAAATTATGATTGAAAAATCAAAATCGGACGCATACGCAAAAGCGGGCGTGGATATTACCGCGGGATATAAAGCGGTAGAACTTATGAAAAAACACGTCGCCCGCACCATGATAGGCGGAAGAAAAGAAGATTTAGGCGGTTTCGGCGGTCTTTTCCCGTTGGATATTACGGGTATTAAAAGCCCCGTGTTGGTTTCGGGAACGGACGGCGTGGGTACTAAACTTAAACTTGCGTTTTTGATGGACAAGCACGACACGGTGGGTATCGACTGCGTGGCGATGTGCGTAAACGATGTTATCTGTTGCGGAGCAAAGCCCCTTATATTTCTCGACTATATCGCGTGCGGTAAAAACGTGCCCGAAAAAATCGCGGATATCGTCGGGGGCGTTGCCGAAGGTTGCGTTCGCGCAGGGGTGGAGCTCGTCGGGGGCGAAACGGCGGAAATGCCCGGCTTTTATCCGATAAACGAATACGATTTGGCGGGTTTTTCCGTGGGCGTCGTCGATAAAGATAATATAATAGACAAAAACACGCAACAAGAAGGGGACGTTATGATAGCGTTGCCGTCTTCAGGCGTGCACTCAAACGGGTTTTCGCTCGTAAGAAAGGTTTTCGACGTGGAAAACGTTGACCTAAAAGCGCCCGTCGCGGAACTTGGCGGCAAAAGTCTTGGCGAAACGCTTATTACCCCTACGGAAATTTACGTAAAGCCTATGCTTGCGCTTTTAAAGGAAGTAAAAGTAAAAGGCATTTCGCACATAACGGGCGGCGGATTTTACGAAAATATGCCCCGTTCGATAAAGGACGGCTTGGGCGTTATAATCAACGAAAAGGACGTAAAGGTGTTGCCTATATTCGATTTAATCGAAAAACGCGGCGGCATAGATAGGCGGGATATGTTTAACACCTTTAATATGGGCGTGGGCATGAGCGTTATCGTTGCCGAAAAGGACGTAAAAGTCGCCCTTTCCGTTCTTATAGAACACGGCGTAAGCGCGTACGTTCTCGGCAAAATGGAAAAAAGTCAGGACAAAGTGGTTATAAAATAGCGGGTAATTTGAGAAAGATGCGAAAAGAACCGATAAAAATCGCAGTTTTAGTGTCGGGCGGCGGCACGAATTTACAGGCGCTTATCGACGCTGAAAAAAACGGAAAACTTAAAAGCGGCAAAATAGCGCTGGTCGTTTCGAATAACGAAAAAGCCTTTGCCTTGGAACGGGCAAAAGCCGCAGATATTCCCACCGCGGTAATTACGGGCGACGGGTTTGAAGACGCGCTTATAAAAACGCTTAAAAAGGCGGGCGCGGAACTTATAGTCCTTGCGGGGTTTATGAAAATTCTGTCCGAAAGGTTTACCGCGCTTTATAGCGGCAGGATTATAAACGTACACCCTTCGCTTATACCGTCTTTTTGCGGCAAGGGCTTTTACGGGCTGAAAGTTCACGAAGAAGCGTTAAAGTACGGTGTTAAAATTACGGGCGCGACGGTGCATTTTGTCAACGAAATCCCCGACGGCGGCAGAATAATAATGCAAAAGGCGGTAAAAATTTTGCCGAACGATACCGCTTTAAGTTTACAAAAAAGGGTTATGGAACAGGCGGAGTGGAAAATTCTTCCCGCCGCGTGCGAAAAAGTGTGTAAAAAATTATTAAAGGGAGCGGCTATATGAACGTTTATAAAATCAACGACGTTTCGGAACTTATCTCGGGCAACCCGTACGTTGGGCGCGGTATAATAATAGGAAAAAGCGAAGACGGTAAAAGCTCTGCGTTCGCCTATTTTATTATGGGCAGAAGCGCCAACAGCAGAAACCGAATATTTGCCGAAAAAAACGGCGAAGTATTTACCGAACCTTTCGATATGACGAAAGTTGAAGACCCCAGCCTTATTATATACGCGGCGGTAAGGCGTTTTACGGGTGGCGTGGTAATCACCAACGGCAACCAGACCGACACGGTTATAGACGGATTAAAAGCGGGCAAGAGTTTTTTTGAAGCGTTAAAGTCGCGCGAGTTTGAACCCGACAGCCCCAACTTTACGCCGAGAATAAGCGGTATAATAAACTTGGGCGAAAACGGTTTCGATTACGAAATGAGTATATTAAAGTCGGCGGACGAAAAGGGCAGCGCGTGCAACCGCTACGGTTTTTCCTATTCGCCCATAAACGGGTTAGGGCATTTTATCCATACCTACATTACCGACGGCAACCCTATTCCGACTTTTTTAGGCGAGCCCGAACGCGTTAAAATTCCGAACGGAATAGACGAGTTTACGGACGGGCTTTGGAACGCCTTAAATAAAGACAACAAAATTTCCCTTTATACCGAATATATAGACCTGAAAACGGGCAAGAGCCAAAAACGACTTATCAACAAAAACAAATAAAAGGAGATAGCGATGATTGAGTATTCGTTAAAATACGGTTGCAATCCCAACCAGAAACCCGCGCGTATTTTTATGGCGGACGGGAAAGATTTGCCCGTGGAAATATTGAACGGCAGACCGGGGTACATAAACTTTCTGGACGCTTTGAACGCGTGGCAACTCGTTAAAGAAATATCGGAAGCGACGGGCGAAGTAGCGGCAACTTCTTTTAAGCACGTTTCGCCGACGTCTGCGGCGATAGGCAAGCCCCTTTCGGACAAACTTAAAAAGGCGTGTTTCGTGGACGATATAGAAGGACTTGACGCGTCCCCGATAGCCTGCGCCTACGCAAGGGCAAGGGGCACGGACAGGATGTCTTCTTTCGGGGACTTTATAGCGCTTTCCGCAGAGTGCGACGAAACTACCGCGAAGATTATAGCAAGGGAAGTTTCGGACGGCATAATCGCCCCGTCGTACAGCAAAAAAGCGCTTGAAATACTTAGCGCAAAGCGCAACGGCAATTACAATATTATAAAAATCGATACGGCGTATAAGCCTGAACCTATAGAGCGTAAGCAGGTGTTCGGCATCACTTTCGAGCAGGGCAGAAACGAGTTTAAAATAGACGAAAACCTTTTGACTAACATCGTAAGCAAAAATAAAGATTTGCCTGATGATAAGAAAAAAGATATGATAATAGCGTTAATTACGCTTAAATACACGCAGTCGAACTCCGTGTGTTTCGCTTTCGACGGGCAGGCAATCGGCGTCGGCGCGGGGCAGCAGTCGAGAATACATTGTACTAGGCTCGCGGCAAGTAAAGCAGACTTATGGAATTTAAGACAAAGCGACAGAGTGCTGTCTTTAAAATTCGCCGACGGCATAGGCAGACCGGATAAAAACAATATAATAGACCTTTATTTATCCGACGCGGATTACCCAGAACTTCTTGAAAGTTGGCAGAAATATTTTGCAGTTAAGCCCGCGCCCTTTACTCGCGAAGAAAAGGACGCGTATCTTAAAACCGTGAGCGGAATAACTCTTGCTTCCGACGCGTTCTTCCCGTTTTCGGACAATATCGAACGGGCGGCAAAAAGCGGCGTAAAATACGTAGCAGAACCCGGCGGCAGCGTGCGCGACGACTTGGTTATCGACGCGGCGGACAAACACGGTATGGTTATGGCGTTTACGGGTATGCGCCTTTTCCACCATTGATTAAGTAAAAAAACAAGGAGAAAATATATGAAAAACTTTTTCGAAGAACTTGAGTTATACGACGCGGAAGTGTACGGCGCGTGCGATTTGGAGTTAAAACGCCAACAGCATAATATAGAACTTATCGCTTCCGAAAACATAGTGTCTAAAGCGGTGCTACTCGCCGCTGGCACGGTGCTTACCAACAAGTATGCGGAAGGCTTTCCCGCAAAGCGCTACTACGGCGGCTGTCAATACGTGGATATAGTGGAAAATATAGCGAGAGAGCGTGCTAAAAAACTTTTCGGCGCGGAACACGCCAACGTTCAGCCCCACTCGGGCGCGAACGCCAACCTTGCCGTGTTTTTCGCGCTGGTAAACCCCGGCGATACGGTTATGGGGCTGAACTTAGCGAACGGCGGGCATTTGTCGCACGGTTCGCCCGTAAATATTTCGGGTAAATATTTCAACGTCGTGCCGTACGGCGTTTCAAACGAAACGGAAATGCTTGATTACGACGACATTTTAAGGGTTGCCGAAAATTGCAAGCCCAAAATGATAATAGCGGGCGCTTCCGCCTATTCGCGTGCGATTGATTTTAAGAAAATGCGCGAGATTGCGGACAAAGTGGGCGCGTACCTTATGGTAGATATGGCGCATATCGCGGGACTCGTTGCCGCGGGATTGCACCAAAGTCCCGTGCCGTATGCGGACGTCGTTACGACGACTACGCACAAAACTCTTCGCGGACCTCGCGGCGGGCTTATTCTTTGTAAAGAAGAACTTGCGGCTAAAATCGACAAAGCGGTATTCCCCGGAACGCAGGGGGGACCTTTAATGCACATTATCGCGGCAAAGGCGGTGGCGCTTGGCGAAGCGCTTAAACCCGAATTCAAAGAGTATCAAAAGCAGATAATCGCAAACGCGCAGACTTTAAGCAAAGAACTCGTTAAAGAAGGATTTAAAATCGTTTCGGGCGGCACGGACAACCACCTTATGCTTATCGATTTGCGCCCGTTCGGCATTACGGGTAAGGAAATGGAAAAGCGGCTTGACGAAGTGCATATCACCGTCAATAAAAACGCTATTCCGAACGACCCCGAAAAGCCGTTTATCACCAGCGGCATAAGGGTGGGTACGCCCGCAATAACAACCCGCGGCTTTAAAGAAGAAGAAATGAAGAAAATTGCGGTCTGGATGAGAGAAGTTGCGTCCGACTTCGATAACGTTAAAGAAAGAATTACGGCGGAAGTAATAGCGCTGTGCGACAAATATCCCATATATTCCTAAAATAAAACTTTCGGTTTGATAATGAAAATTCTTGTAATCGGCGGCGGCGGGAGAGAACACGCCATAATAAAAGCGATAAAACAAAATAAAGACGTTTCGGAAATTTTTGCGCTGCCGGGGAACGGCGGCATGGCAGAAGACGCCACGCTCGTTAATATCGGCGCTAAAGAGACGGATAAAATAGTGGACTTTGCGGTAAAGACGGGCATTGACTACGCAATAGTCGCGCCCGACGACCCGCTTGTTCTCGGTACGGTGGATAAACTCTCCGCCGCGGGCGTGCCTTGCTTCGGACCGAACAAAAAAGCGGCGATAATAGAAGGCAGTAAGGCTTTTTCGAAAGACCTTATGCAAAAGTACGGTATTCCCACCGCCAAATACAGGGTGTTTTCCGACGAAACTGCCGCGCTTAATTATATTTCGGGCGAAAAGTTTCCGATAGTTATTAAAGCGGACGGGCTTGCGCTCGGCAAGGGCGTTATAATCGCCGAAACCGAAGAACAGGCAAAAGCCGCAGTCAGGTCCATAATGCGGGACAAGGTGTTCGGCGAAAGCGGCGCGAAAATCGTCGTGGAAGAGTTTTTAACAGGACCTGAAGTTTCCGTTTTATCCTTTACCGACGGCAAAACTATTGTGCCGATGGCGTCTTCTATGGACCATAAGCGCGCTTTGGACGGCGATAAAGGCTTAAACACGGGCGGTATGGGTACTATTGCGCCTAACCCCTTTTATACCCCCGAAATAGCGGAAAGGAGTATGAAAGAAATATTTATTCCAACGATTACCGCTATGAATAAAGAAGGGCGCACTTTTAAAGGTTGTCTGTACTTCGGGCTTATGATAACCGAAGACGGACCGAAAGTAATAGAGTATAACTGCCGTTTCGGCGACCCTGAAACGCAGGTCGTTCTGCCCCTTTTAAAAACCGACCTTTTAACGGTTATGCAGGCGACGACTTACGGCACGCTCGATAAAATCAAAGTGGAATTCGAAGACGCTTGCGCCTGTTGCGTTATAATGGCGTCAGACGGCTATCCCGCCGCGTATAAAAAGGGATATGAAATAACGGTTGATAAAAGCGTTAATGGCGACGTGTATTTTGCGGGCGTAAAGAAAACGGACGGAAAACTTTACACCGACGGCGGCAGGGTGTTAGGCGTCGTCGCAAAAGATATAACGCTTAAAGGCGCAATAGATAAAGCGTATAAAAAGGCGGAAAAGATTTCTTTTGAAAACGCCTTTTACAGAAAAGATATCGGCGCGAAAGCGCTTAAGGCGGAGGCAAAGTAATGGTTTACCGCGTTTACGTGGAGAAAAAGGAAGGCTTGCGCGGCGAAGCGGACGGCGTTTTTTACGAACTTAAAAACCTGCTCGGCATAAGCGGTTTAAAATC
>CAMOVY010000005.1 GCA_946627905.1 uncultured Clostridia bacterium | reverse complement strand
TTCCATTTATCGTAGCCCGACTTGATAGCGCCGGATATTACGATTATGGAAGCAACGATACCGAGAATTATACCGATAAGTTTAATCGTCGATTTCTTCATTGTCCTTGCTCCTTTAATTTATTTCTCCCGTCGGAATCGAGCCGACCGTCGCAAAATTGCGGTGCAAACCTGCGGGGGATATATAGGGCGGCGAGCGGAACACTTATTCTCGCCGCCATAAAAGGAAGTCCGACAGAGTCCGGACTATTGTCGGCTACTTTAAAACCCTTTCCTTCCTAACCGATTCGCCGTTTACCATTACGACCGAACGGACGGGGTTAAAACCTTGCCTGCGCGCTTCATTTACCGCTTTTATAAAATCTTCTTTTCCCGGTAAATAAAGACTTACAGTCGCTTTTTTCTTGTTTACGTAAGAACAGCAATAATACGTCATACTTGCGCCCCCGTAAGTTCGGCGACGAGTTCGCCGCAGTCCGATAAAAGCCTACCGACGCACTCGCCGTTGCTCCCGCTGTCATAGGGGCAATTTTCACAATTTACAAGTCCGACTTTGTCGGTACAGTGCTTTAAACCCTGTTTAATCTTTTCGATTTTCTCTTTTTCCATTTTCTTCACCTTCCTTTTTTGTTGTTATAGCGTCGTATATAACGACGAATATTCCGAAACTTGCCAGCGCCGCCACAGCGCCGAGATATGAAATTAAAAACGCACTCATTTCTTTACACCTTCCTTTTCGTAAACTTTACCGTCGAACGATAGATATATCAGTTTCGGCAAAGCGGTTTTTATTTTCGCTATATCTTGTTTGTTCTTTCCGGATTGCGCCGTTTCTACCCTGTAATAATTGAAAACCGGATTATAAACTAAATACTGTTCACCGTCCGGAAGGGCTGCCGCTTCTTCCTTCGTCATCTCCCACAGGGAAACCTGAATTTCTTTCATTGTTCGACCGCCTTTTCTTCGATATAGGTTTGACAATATACGTGGCAACCGTTTAAGTATGTTTCATTGTCTAATTCTTCCATATATGCGTTTGCTGTCCAAAAATCGTCAAACTCTTTTGTAAAGTCTTTTCCTATTTCGGGTTCTTCATCGCAAGGTGCGGATTTTGCATGTACTATGTATTTTTTCTTTGGTTTACTTGCCTGTTCTGTTCTTTCCTTTCTTATTTGCACGGTGATATAATCCATGCAATCGAATAATAGGGTTCGCATACAATTTCTTCCAAAACAATACGGACAGTTTTTGCAATCCCTTTCTTCCGGCACTCTACTGCAAGAAACAATCCCTTGAAGCGTTTTACTTTCTTTTAATTCCGCGTCTGCTACAGCGCAGGTTTTACCGACTTTTTCTTTCATTTTTAATACCTTCCTTTTATTTTTTGTCGGAACAGGGGGGCGGGCCCGTTCCCTGGGAAAATTGTTTTACTTCGGAGCCGACTTTTTTTATCGGCCGAACGTCGCCCCGCCCGCGACGTCGTTGACTTTGTTTTGCCCGGCAAGCGCGGCGATTGCTCGTCGTTCCCTTGCCAGCGATTGTAAAAATTGTTCGGCGGTCAGAAGTCTGTTTTCGGTTGCAAAGGCTTTAAGCCTTGCCGCGACTTCCGCCGCTTTGCCGATAAAAAATATTCTCATAATGCTTGCTCCGAAGTTTTTTTGCGGATTTTCCCGTTCCGCATATGCTTAAAATCTATTTTTTATAGATTTCGGGTATATTTTACTCTATTTTTTTTTGATTGTCAACACAAAATCAAAAAAAAGTAGATAATTTTAAATAAAGGGGGGGCGAAAAATGAATTTTTCTCAAAAAATTATAGAATTACGGAAAGAAAAAGGTTTTACGCAAAAATCCTTTGCAGAGAAAATAGGAACAACCGACAAAGTTATTTGGACTTATGAAAAAGGGAAAAGTGAACCTTCTATTGCTATGTTAAAGCAGATTTCGGAAGTTCTGGGTGTTTCCGTCGGGTATCTCGTCGGCGCAGAAGACGAAGACGGCCGCCCCGTTCCCGCCGACCTTTCAGAAGAAGACAGAAAACTGCTTGCCTGGTTCCACGGTATGGACAAAGCGCAACAACGGGCTATCCTTCGCACCGCCGAATCGCTATATATCGAAAGCCAGCCGGACAGCCTGAAACTGTCTTAATACCATAACTAAAAAAAGCCTTATAACAACCCGTATTTTTTACGGACTTTTATAGGCTTTTTTTAAATTTATATTAAAAAATTTTTTAGTAAAAAGTTGTATTTTTCGTGCTAATCTTTTATGCGGGAGTTATACGAGATGAACGCGAAAGATATAGCCTTTTTTCAAGAGATAGCAAACAAGATAATTTTATACTGCGCGCAAGCAGAACTCGATAACGAAGAGTTTGACAGAAAAGCCGAAAAAATACGCGCACGGTTTAAGCCGTTTAACAGCGACGGAAACGAAGCATTAACCCCGAAGGAGGTTGTAATGCTTGTAAATATGCCGGGGATTTCGGTCAATACTAAAATAAGGACCGACGGACGGTATCAAGGCTATATCACAAAGGGGGATAAAAAACATTACTTTTACGGGAAATCTGTAAACGAAGTCGTCTTCAAAATTCAGGACGCAATCGATAAGGGATTTTTAAAGCACCCGAAAGATAACTCGAACGGCGTTCCTAAAACCTTTAACGCCTTTGCACAGTACTATTTTGAGAATTTTAGGAAGAAGAAGGTTGCGGAACGAACGTTCGTTAAGGATATGGAACGTTATCGGAAACACATTTTGCCCTATTTTAAGGAAACGCCGCTTAAAAGCATTTCCCCGGGAGACTGCCAAAAGTTGCTTGACCGACTGACGGCGGAAGGTAAAGGCAAAACGTGCGACGAAATACACGGGCTTTTATCGGTGATTTTTAAAACGGCTATTGCGCACAATCTGATAACACAAAATCCGCTGGCGATTGTCTTCCACGTCAAGCACGAACGGGAACACGGTGCGGCGCTTACCAAAGCGGAAGAACAAACGCTGCTTTTATCGCTTAACGATTCGCCTTATCTGAACGTTATCGTTTTACTGCTTTGCACGGGACTGCGGCCCAACGAATTGAAAACGGTCAGAATCGAACCGCCGTTCATTATCGCCATAAACTCGAAGCGTAAAAACCGCAAGGTCGAATACAAGAAAATTCCGATAATGAAACGGCTTGCGCCGTTCCTTCCGGGGCTTGTTATTCCGAACGTTGAAACGCTGCGGGAACTTATCAAGGCAGCGCTTCCGAACCATAAACTTTACGACCTGCGGACGACGTTTTATTCACGGTGTAAAGAGTGCGGAATCGCGCAACCGGCAATCGACGAGTTTATGGGGCACTCTCTCGGCGCGCTGGGCAACGCTTATACTGACATCTCGGACGATTATTTGCTTAAAGAAGCGGCGAAATTTGAGTGATTTACGGATAAACCGCAAGGAAAAACCTAGCGAAAAAAGGGCTTTTGACACCTTTTTGACACCTAAAACGGGCTTTTTTTATCAAAAAAACGCAAAAAAAACGGGCTTTTTCGCCCGTTTTTGGGGCAAAATCACCCGTTTTGGTGCCAAAGGCGGGACTTGAACCCGCACGGTATCGCTACCACCGGATTTTGAGTCCGGCGCGTCTGCCAATTTCACCACTTTGGCGTTTTATTTCGATTTTTACGGAAATTATCTGTATTTTTAACCGTTTTTGTGCTACAATTATTATAATTACAATATTTGTCTCTTTCCGCTTGCTATATAATAGCACACTTTTTTTGTTTTCGCAAGCATATTCGAGGGGGTTATGGAAAAATTAGTGCTTATTGACGGCAACAGTTTAATAAACCGCGCGTTTTACGCCATGCCGCTACTTTCCACCAAGGACGGAATTTACACGAACGGTGTTTTCGGGTTTTTGACTATGTTTATAAAAACCCTGTCGGAAATAAAGCCCGACTATGCCGCAGTCGCTTTCGACTTGAAAGCGCCTACCTTCCGCCACAAAATGTACGACGGCTACAAGGCTACGCGCAAACCTATGCCAGAAGAATTGCGCCCGCAAATTCCCCTGCTAAAAGAAATTCTTACCCTTATGAATATCCGCATCGTGGAAAAAGAAGGGTTTGAAGCGGACGACATTATCGGCACGCTTGCCAAAAACCCCGACGTACAGTCGGTAATAATCACGGGCGACAGGGATTCCTTTCAACTTGTTGACAGCACTACCGAAGTGCATTTTACCAAGCGCGGCATAACCGACGTAGACGTTTTAACCCTTGATAACTTTAAGGAGAAGACGGGGCTTTCCCCCGCACAGATAATAGATTTAAAAGCGCTTATGGGCGACGCTTCGGACAATATCCCCGGCGTTTCCGGCATAGGCGAAAAGACCGCGAAAACTCTGCTTGAAAAATACGGCTCGCTTGACGGAGTATACCAAAATATCGACGACGTCGGCGGAAAATTAAAAGAAAAACTTGCCGCCGAAAAAGAAACCGCGTATCTTTCCTACACCCTTGCCACGATAAACACAAACTGCGATTTGCCGTTTACGCTCAAAGATTTGCGCGTGCCTAAAACTTTTTCTCAGGACGTAAAAACAAAGTTCGTGGCGTTGGAATTTAAATCGTTATACCAAAAAGCGGAACTGTTTGAAAGCGCAGCCGCCGCACCGCAAAAAGCGGAAAAATTTGCGCCCACCGTTGTAGTTGCAAAAGAACCTACGCTTCCGCAGTTTACAAGCGCCGCCGACAAAGTCGCCGTTTGCTTTTCCAAAACGGCGGTAAACCTTTCTGACGGGAAAACCGAATATGTTTACAATATAAACCAAACGCTTTTGGGCGACGGGTTTTCCCTTTCGGCGGTTTTAAGCGGCGTAAAAGACCTGTTCTGCGGCGGCAAAAAACTTATAACGTTCGATAAAAAAGAACTAAAGCACCTGCTTTACGGCTACAATATAGAACTTGCCGCGGCGGCGGACGACGTTTCTATAATGAAATACCTTACCGACTTTACGGGAAGAGCGGAAACGGTTTTTGAAGTAATAGAAGAATACGGCTACGACTTAAAAACCCCCGCCTGTTCGCTGTTTGCGATATACGAAAAACTTACGGAGAAACTTGAAAGCGAAAAAGTTTCTAAACTCTATACCGACGTGGAATTGCCGCTGTCGGACGTGCTGTACGCTATGGAAAACTCCGGCTTTAAAGTTGACTTTTACGCGCTTAACGAGATTGGCGAAAAGTACAGTAAAATCGCCGCCGAATACGAAAAACAGATACGCGAATACGCTGGCGATGAAACTTTAAACGTCAATTCCCCCAAGCAACTAGGCGAAGTGTTATTCGACAAACTTAAAATAGGCAAAGGTAAAAAGACCAAGACGGGCTATTCTACGGGTGCGGATGTTTTAGAAGCGTTAGAGTCCGCACACCCCATAGTGCCGCTTATATTGAATTACCGCAAAGTACAAAAACTCAACTCCACTTACGTAGAAGGGTTTAAGCCGCTTATCGACCGCAAAACGGGGCTTATCCACACTTCTTTTAACCAAACGACTACGGCGACGGGCAGACTTTCTTCTAAAGAGCCCAACTTGCAGAATATCCCCGTGCGCGACGAAGAAGGGCGGGAATTAAGAAAGTTTTTCGTGCCGAAGTCCGAAGACAGAATTTTGATAAGCGCCGACTATTCGCAGATAGAGTTGCGGCTTTTGGCGGCGTTTTCGGGGTGCAAAGGGCTTATAGACGCGTTTAATTCGGGCAAGGATATTCACACGGCGACGGCCGCAAAGGTCTTTGGTGTTAAAACGGAAGACGTGTCGTCGAAAATGCGCGGTAGTGCAAAAGCGGTAAACTTCGGCATAATTTACGGTATAAGCGAATTCGGACTTGCAAAAAATCTTAAAATCCCGCCGTTTAAGGCAAAGGGCTACATTGACGCGTACTTTAAAGAGTATCCCGAAGTCAAAGAGTATATGAATAAAAACGTGGAGTTTGCAAAGCAAACGGGCTATTCGATAACCATGCTGGGGCGTAGGCGTTATATCCGCGAAATACACTCTAATAACTTTGCCCTGCGCAGTTTCGGGGAACGCGCCGCAATGAATATGCCGCTTCAAGGCAGCAGCGCGGACATAATCAAACTTGCCATGCTCGGCGTTTATAACAGGCTAAAAAAAGAAAACTTAAAATCCGAACTAATACTACAGATACACGACGAACTGATAATCGACGCTTTTATTTCGGAAGAGAAACAAGTGCAAAAAATTCTCGTCGAAGAAATGGAAAACGCAGTTAAACTTGCCGTACCGCTCACCGTTTCAGTAGGCAGCGGCAAAACGTGGTTCGACGCAAAGTAAGGTGAAAAAATGATAATCGGTTTAACGGGCGGGATAGGTAGCGGCAAATCCGCGGCGCTTGCCGCTTTGAAAAAAAACGGATATAAAACGATAAGTTGCGACGATATAACGCGCGAACTTTACCGCCGCCGCAAAACGCTTGAAAACCTGCGCGCGGAGTTTCCGTCCGCAATAAAGGGCAAACTATTTTTAAAAGCCGATAAAAAAGAAATTGCACGCATCGTCTTTTCAGACAAACAAAAGTACGCGTTTTTAAACGAGTTTTTAACGCAAGAAACTTTTGCCGTCGCGATGCGCCGCGCAAAAAAACACGCGGAAAAAAACAAGGTAGTCATAGTGGAAGTGCCGCTTTTATTTGAAAACGACGCGCAAAGCGCTTTCGATAAAATTATCGTTATAACGCGCGATAAAAGCGCGAGAATAGCCGCGGTAAAAAAGCGTTCTAATCTTTCCGAAGAAGAAATCGCGGCGCGCATAAACGCGCAATTCGATTACGATAAAAAAGACCTTTCCGCATTTACGGTAATAAAAAACGACGGCGAAAAGTCAGACCTTGCCGCCGCCGTTATAAAAGCCGTTAAAGAATTTTAGATTTTTTACTTTTTAAGTTCGTAAAACCTATGCGTTTCGTCTTCGCGCGTTTTAGTGAACCCAAGTTTTAAGATAAGTTTTTCAGAGCGGGCATTTTCTTTAAAATGCCTGCTTTTTATTTTTTTAAATCCCACGTTAAACGCATACTCTATCGCCGCTTTTACGCTCTCTATAGCGTAGCCTTTGCCCTGATACTCGGTAAAAAACCTGAAACCTATTTCCGTTTCCCCAAAATATCCGAAATTATAAAAGACGATTTCCCCTATCATTTTGCCGTTTAACCTTACGGCAAACGAATATTCTTCCTTTTTATTTTTAAGCGCTTGCATAAACTTAAAAAAGTAGTCGCCGTCGGGGGTGTTGTCGCCTAAATCAGCCCGATAGTCGTACCCGTAAAACTCGTTTACTTTATCGTCCCGATAAAGCGCGGCGTAATCGTTTTTGTCCTTTTCGGAAATATCGGTAATGTTAAGCCGCTCCGTTTTAATTTCCACGGGCGGGGTTATAAGCGAAAACGACGAGTTTGCCGTCAGATAATATTTCGGTTTTATCTCCGACGGGTGGTACTGCGTTTTAGAAACGCGCAAGCCTTCATCTCCGCAGTCTTCTTCACGGTTTATATTCTTTACGCCGTCCGTGGCAAACGCTTTTGCAAATTCCTGCGCGGTCAAGGGGTACACTCCGACGTATTCTTTTAGACCTTTTTCTACGTGAACGAACAGCGTTTCGCCCAAAATTTCGCCTACGGACAGGGAAATAATTTTACCGCCCACGGTAATAAATATCCCGAACTGTTTAAGATATTGCATATTATCTAAAAGCCCGTAAACGCGCTCTTCTTCATCATTTGCTAAGCCGTCTAATACGTTTTCCTTTTCGTACTCTTTTAAAAACTCTTTTATGCGCGGAATATCCGTTTTAGTTATAAAATTAACCTTATAGTCGGAATAAAGTTTTTTAAATTTGTTTACGTGGTTTCTTTGCCCCGAAAGTTTTTTACCCGCGTAGGTTTTAAACTGTTCCGCGGGGTAAATATAATCGCTCCAGTCGCGAAGATTGTTGATTTTTGCCCCTACGTACCTTTCGGAAAGCGCTTGCGCCTGCTTTTCGTTAAGACAACGGAAAACCATATCCGCGCCCGTTCCCTTGCAGTATTCTTCTATAGCGGAAAGCGCGATATTTACGTTTTCCCCCATAGGATAATAAAAAGACGCGCGACCATTATACGTTTCGCGCATAATAAGCGTGCCGCTTAAGATTGCGTATTCTATACCGAACTCGTCGCCCCACATATATTTCGTGCCAAGCGTCAAGTCGTTAAAAACTCCGCCGTAGCGAGAAAAAAACGGGCGGAGTATATCCACATTTTTGCCGAGTTTTGTTAAAGTTATCATAAGTAAAACGCTTTTCCGCCCGCTTGAACTTTAGCGGGCGGAAAACAAACTGCCTTTATTTTTCGGGTTTTTCTTTCTCCACAACCGCTTTAAGACTTGCCAAAAGTCCCGTAATGTTCTGAATTTCACTCGGCACTATTATCTTGGTCGCTTGCCCGTCCGCCATAACCTTTAACGCGTCGTAGCCTTTAAGCGTAAGATATGCCGCGTTGGGGTTTGCGTCGTTTATCATCTTTATTGCGGTCGCCGTACCTTCTGCTTCCGCGATAACCGCCGCTTTCTTCGCTTCCGCGCGCAGAATCATCGCTTCTTTTTCACCTTCCGCGACGAGAATATTACTGCGCTTTTCGCCTTCGGCTTTCAAAATGGATTCGCGACGTTCGCGCTCGGCGCGCATCTGCTTTTCCATCGCCTGCTGAATATCTTTGGGCGGCAAAATGTTTTTAAGTTCCACACGGTTGATTTTAATGCCCCACGGGTCGGTCGCTTCGTCCAAAATGATACGCATTTTACTGTTTACGGTATCTCTCGAAGTAAGCGTGCCGTCGAGTTCCAACTCGCCGACAAGGTTTCTTAAAGTGGTTGCGGTAAGATTTTCTATCGCTTTAATGGGGTTTTCCACGCCGTACGTGAACAGTTTTGCGTCGGTTACCTGATAGTACACTACGGTATCTATCTGCATGGTAACGTTATCTTTGGTGATAACGGGTTGCGGCGCAAAGTCCGCCACGCGTTCTTTTAAAGATATCGGTCCGCCCACGCTTTTATCAATAAACGGAATTATAAAGTGAATACCCGTATTTAAAAGACGGTGGAATTTACCGAGTCTTTCGACGATTACCGCCGTGGACTGGCGTACGATTTTAATCGACGCAACGAGTATAATAAACACGATGGCGGCAAGAACAATCAAAACAATTAAAGTTGACGACATAATTATTTCTCCTTTACAATATATTTATTTCCTTCTATATTTTCGATAACGACGACAGTACCTGCGGGTATTTCCGTTTTCTCGTCTTCGGCTATCGCCGTCCAGACGACGCCGTTTACCTTTATAGAACCCGCTTTGTTAAACCCTATATCGGAAAGCAGTTCGAATTCTTTACCGATAACGGAATCGGCGTTGGTTTTCACTTCACCTTTGTTAAGTTTTTGCATCACAAGCCGCCTGAAACAAAGCATCAGCGTAAACGAAACGACGATAAACGCGGGAACGTGAAAATACCAGCCGAGCCCCGCGCCGGCAAGCAGCATAGCGACGAACCCGCCGCCAGCAAACCATACGGAGACCATTTCGGTCGTCAGAAATTCGATGACGAGCGCTGCCGCCGTAATTCCGAGCCAAATATAAACCCACATACACTTTTCCTCCTATACGTTATACTTTTTTTGTTCCAAACGCAAAACTGCCTTACTCTTTTTACTTAAAACTGTTTGTTTTTAAGCGTTTCAAGCATTTCGGAAAGCCTGTCCAAATCGTCGCGCGTGTAATAATCTATATAAATTCTGCCCTTGTTGTCGTTGCCGATAGCGTTGACTTTAGTGCCGAATACCCTTTGCATGTCGCCGATAAGTTCTTTAAGTTCGGCGGAAAGCGGGGCTTTTGCCTTCTTCTTTTTCTCTTCGGGCGGAAGGAAATAATCTTTGACCATTTTTTCGGTCGCCCTGACCGACAACCCGCCTTTTACCACCGCGTGCGCCATTTTTTTCTGGTCGAGCGCGGGAACGGAAACGATAGTTCTCGCATGCCCTGCGGACAGTTCGCCGCTTTTAACCATTTCCAAAACGTCCGCCTGTAAATTCAAAAGCCTTAACGTGTTGGCGATAGCGGGGCGGGATTTACCGATACGGTCGGCAAGTTCTTCCTGCGACAAATGGTAGTCGTCCATAAGCGAACGCATAGCGGTTGCCGCTTCTATCGGGTTTAAGTCTTCACGCTGCAAGTTTTCTATAAGCGAAATTTCTTTTATCTGCCGTTCGTCATAGTTTTTGACGATTACAGGTACTTTATCAAGCCCCGCGATTTTTGATGCACGGAATCTGCGTTCGCCCGCGATTATCATATAGCGGTTGCCGCTTCTGTTTACGATTATCGGCATTATTACGCCGTGCTTTTTGATTGACGCCGCAAGTTCGTTTAAAGCGTCTTCGTCAAAATCCTTTCTCGGCTGGTCGGGATTTGCGAATATGTCCGAAACGGCTATTTCGGACACCGCTTTCGCGTCTTCCTTCTCGTCGAACAGCAAACTTTTGCCGTAATCTTCTTCCGTCTCCGAAAACAGAGCGGAAAGTCCTTTTCCTAATCCCCTGTTAGGTCTCATTTTTCATCTCTCCGTAAAAATTATGTTAAAACCCCTGTCGGTTTTACGCCTGTTTTGCCGCCGCCTTGGTTTTTTTAGGCTGGCGATTTATAAATTCTTCGGTAAACGCCAAATACGCCTTCGCACCCGAACAGCGCGTATCGTGCAGCATTATCGGAACGCCGTGGCTGGGCGCTTCCGCAAGCCGTATGTTTCTGGGAATTACCGTTTCAAACACGCTCTTGCCGAAAAACTTTTTTATCTCTTCCGAAATCTGCCGCGAAATAATGGCGCGGTTATCGTTCATTGTAAGCACTACGCCTTCGATTTTAAGCGACGGATTTAAGTGTTTTACGACAAGCCTTATGGTATTCATCAGTTGGCTTAAACCTTCCAGCGCGTAATATTCGCTCTGTATCGGAATAAGCACACTATCCGCCGCCGCCAACGCGTTGATTGTCAAAAGCCCCAAAGACGGCGGACAGTCGATTGTTATATAGTCATAACTTTCGCGCGCCTTTTCAAGCACTTTTTGTAAAACGTGTTCTCTATCCTTGATATACACAAGTTCCACTTCCGCGCCCGCTAAATCTATGCTCGAAGGCAACAAGTCCAGCCCGTCCACACAGGTCTTATATACCGCGTCGACTATCGGCGCGTCGTCTATCATAACGTTATACACGGAACTTTTAACGTCGCTCTTGGCAAAGCCCAAGCCGCTCGTCGCGTTGCCCTGCGGGTCTAAATCCACGATAAGAACTTTATATCCCTTTTGCGCAAGGTATGCGGACATATTCACGCACGTCGTAGTCTTGCCAACACCGCCCTTCTGGTTTGAAAAAGCAATAATCTTACCCATTTTTAATTCTCTCTTTTGCTTGATTTTGCATACAGGTCTTAACTTATTGACCGCTAACCGCTATTATTCGCCTTTCTTATCGTCTTTCGGGTTTTCGGATTTTTCGTCCGCGCCAACGTCCTTTTCCGACTTCTTCTCGTACTCTTTAACAGCGTCGGGTCCCGCTTTTCTCGCAAACGGGTTCTGCGAAAGCGTACGTTCGTTTTCGTCCATAAACGCTATAACTTCGTCGGCGGTTTTTCCTTCCATTATCATATCCACTTCTTCGGAGAATATGGTTTCTCTTTCGACCAAAACGCGCGCCATAGTGTCAAGCAGTCCTTTGTTGTCTTTCAGGAGTTTACGCGCCTTATCGAGTGCTGTCATTATGATTTTCTGCACTTCTTCGTCGATTACCGCCGCGGTCGCTTCGCTGTAGGAAACGTGCGACGCCATATCCCGCCCGATAAATATTTCTTTATCCGAAGCGTAGGAAATAGGACCGACGACTTCGCTCATACCCCACTCGCTGACCATATATCTCGCGCGCTTACTTACCGCCTGAATATCGCCCGAAGCACCCGCGGATATATCCTTTATAATAAGTTCTTCGGCAACCCTGCCGCCCAAAGTCATAACAATATCGTCTAACAGTTTGGCTTTAGTCAGGTGGTTGTCGTCGTTATCGGGGCGTGTCATCGTGTAGCCCGCCGCCTGCCCGCGCGGAATAATCGAAACTTCGTGCACGGGGTCGCAATGCGGCAACAGCCTAGCTAAAATTGCGTGCCCCGCTTCGTGATACGCGGTAATGCGCTTATCCGTTTCGGTTATAAGGCGAGATTTCTTCTGCGGCCCTAAAAGAACCTTGTTGATGCCTTCGTATAAATCCTTGTTGGTAATAAATTTCCTGTTTTCGCGCGCCGCGAGTATCGCCGCTTCGTTCAAAAGGTTTTCAAGGTCTGCGCCAGAAAACCCGCTCGTCATACGCGCTACCGTCTTAAAGTTGACGTCTGGCGCTAACGGCTTATTGCGCGCGTGCACTTTTAATATCGCTTCACGCCCGCGCACGTCGGGAACGTTTACGAAAATTTGTCTGTCGAACCTGCCGGGGCGCATAAGCGCGGGGTCTAATATATCCGCGCGGTTGGTCGCCGCCATTACTATAATGCCGTCGTTAGTCTCGAACCCGTCCATCTGAACGAGCAGTTGGTTAAGCGTCTGTTCGCGTTCGTCGTGTCCGCCGCCCATACCCGTTCCGCGCTGACGACCGACCGCGTCGATTTCGTCTATAAACACTATGCACGGCATATTCTTTTTAGCGACGTCGAAAAGGTCTCTCACCCTTGACGCGCCCACGCCGACGAACATTTCCACGAAGTCAGAGCCGCTTATCGAGAAGAACGGCACACCCGCTTCGCCCGCAACGGCTTTCGCGAACAGCGTTTTACCCGTTCCGGGAGGACCTACTAAAAGCACGCCTTTAGGAATACGCGCACCAAGCGTAGAGAACTTGGCGGGATTTTTAAGAAAATCCACGACTTCCGCAAGTTCCGCCTTTTCTTCTTCCGCGCCGGCAACGTCGGAAAACCTTACTTTTATATTATGGTTTATGCGTGCGTTGGTTTTGGCGAAATTCATAGCGCCTTTCGTTCCGCCCTGCGTTTGCATAATAAGCACGAAGAATATTATCGCAATTAAGAGCGAACCGAAGAGCGGCAACAGAGAACTCCAGATAGAACCCGCGTTCGGGTCGTCGTAAGAATACTTAATTCCCGCACTATCCAACAGCCCCTCGTATTCTTCCATATTCGTTCTGCCGTAAGTGGAAGAAAAAGACACCGTAGGACTTATAGTATTTCCGCCGTATTTCATTACGATTACGAAAGAAAAATTATAACTGTCGAAATTTACCCCTTCGATACTGATAGAGTTATAAGTTTTTCCAAGCGATTTTACCTTATCAACCACTACGTTATCGGTAATCGCTTCAAAATCCGTTTTAGAAAGAGTGTTTGCGTTAGGGTTTTTATCGCCCATAACGGTAATTATCTCTTTAAAATCGGAAACGTCAACCGATACCCCCTTATTAGCGCAATTATAAACGGATAAAGCCGCAACGACAATGATTATCGCGCCGATAATTATCCATATAAGTCTTGATTTTTTTCCAGCCAAAATTCATTTCTCCTTTTATTTGCTACCAAAAACCGTATAATTCTGATTTTCGTATAATATTATTATACACTTATTTTAAAAAAAATACAATATAATTATAGCGTTTTAGCAATATTTAATTGTTGCGTTTTTAATAGCGCAAAAAATAATTTTTTGCGCTAAAATTATTTTTTTACTGTTTTTCATAAAATTACTTAAACCAAAACCGCTTTTTGTTCGTACTCTCCACCTATAAAACCACTCTCTTTACTTATTATAAATGTTTCACGTGAAACAGCGATTTTTCATAGGACAAAGAAAGTTTTTAATATTTTTACATCTTTCAAATGATTTTTATTTTATAAACACTTGTTAAAAATGTGTGGCGCTAAATAGGATTTTTAAAATTTATTGTTAAAATAAGCAAAAACACGTAAAAATTATACTAAAAAATAAAATATTTAAAAATCTACGTTTCACGTGAAACACAATTTGTTTAAACTCCCCTGTTCCACGTGGAACAAAATAAGGGACGAGTTTTGACAAAATACGGGTTAAAAGCGGCATTTAAAAATTGTCATTTTAACGCCGTGAGACAGAATAGAGTAAAATTTTTGTCGGCAAAAATAATCGGTATTCTGTGTGAGAAAAACGCTTTTTCCCGTAAAAAGGTATTAAAAAAATAAAAACGGCAATAATCGTTCCAAAGGAAAAAATATGAAGCAGTCTGAAATTTACGCAATAAATAAAAATACGGAAACCTACTCTTTCAACACTTTTCACGAATTTTCGGGGGAAGCTATAGGGAACGCGTTAAGCACGTGCAACGTTAAAGATAAAAAACCGCTTATAGTCTGTATCGGCAGCGATTTGGTGCTGGGGGATAGTTTAGGTCCGCTTGTCGGCACTATGCTTATAAATAAAAATGCCCCTGCGTACGTATACGGCACGTTAAATTCGCCCATCACCGCAAAAGAAATTGCTTGCGCTAAAAGTCATTTAAAAATATTGCACCCAAACAGTTTTATAATCGCGGTAGACGCCGCCGTCGGAAACAGCGAAGATATAGGACTTATAAAAGTTTCCGATAAAGGATTAAAGCCGGGGCTTGGGGTAGATAAAAATTTGGGGGTAATAGGGGATTGCAGTATAATAGGGGTAGTCGCGGGAAAGTCTTTACAGAACTACAATTTGTTTAATTTAACACGATTAAACTTAATCTATAAAATGGCAGAAAAAATCTCGAACGGCATAGAAAAGTTTTTATCCGCCTACGAAAACAAAAAAATAACCGCCTAAATTTAAACGGTTATTCCTTTAAAAATTACCTTATAGCGCAAACAATTTTTGTTTGCGCTATAATTGTTTTAATAATCTTTTACCGATTTTATTGCGCCGCTTTTTATCGTTATGTGGCGATAGGGCGTGCCTTTAAATATAGCACGGGGAACGGCTGTTGCCGTGAATATAGTCTGTATATCCTTTACCGCCGCAATAAGTTTTTGCTGGCGGGATTTGTCGAGTTCGGACAACACGTCGTCTAATATAAGTACGGGATATTCGCCGAACCGCGTTTTAAACGTTTCCGCTTCCGCAAGTTTAAGAGATAACGCTATCGTTCTTTGCTGTCCTTGCGAACCGAAAACACGCGCGTCTTCGCCGTTTAGCATAAACTTAATATCGTCGCGGTGCGGACCTATGCCCGTAAAGCCAAGCCGTAAATCCCGCTCGAAACCCGTTTTTAAATCTTCCGATAGGGCGTAGGCAATTTCTTCTTCAGTACCGTAATAGCCGCTTTCGGTCTTCATTGTAAGAGTTTCTCTGCCGCCGGATAAAAGCGAGTGCTTTTCTTCCGCAATGGGGGCAAGTTCTGCTAAAAAGGCGTTGCGAGCCTTAATTATCGTCGCCGCGTGTTTGCATAATCCCGCGTCCCACACGGGCAACGTTTCGCGGATTAAACTTACGTCCCTATCCTTTAACAGGTTGTTTCTCTGCGCCAGAATTTTATTATAATTTTGCAGCGCACGAAAATAACTTTTAGACATCTGCGACAGGGATATATTCATAAACCTGCGGCGGTCTTCGGGACTTTCCTGAACGAGTTTCAGTTCGGCGGGATTAAAAAACACGCTGTGGATATTGCCCAAAAGTTCGCTTATCCTTAACACTTCCACACCGTTTACGAACATGCGCTTATTGTCGCTTGTGGAAAAAACAATCCTTGTAGAGACTTCGCCGTAAAGGGAGCCTGCTACTCCCGCGATTTCGCCGCTATTTTCGCCGAATTTTACTACGAGTTTATCGCGGTTAGCGCGCGGGGAATAGCCCGTACAGAGAAAAAACACCGCTTCCGCCGCGTTGGTTTTGCCCTGTGCGTTTTCGCCCGTCAATATATTCACGCCGCCGCCGAACTCGATTTTTTCGCCCGAATAGTTGCGGAAATTTTTAAGCGTTAAAGTCTTTATCTTCATGTTAAACAAAAAATTTCGGTTAAACTGCCCGAATTGCTTTATTTTATTTTAAAATTATTATATAATAAAATTTACCTAATTGCAAACGAAAAAATACGTTAAAAGGATACCGCCTTATGGAAAGTTATGAGATATTGTGGAAAACCTCCCTGCCCGAACTCGAAAAAACGGTAAGTTCCATTTCTTACGACACGTATATATCGCAACTTACCCCCGTGGACGTTGTGGGGAATAAAATCGTGCTTTGCACGCCGAGTAAACTTTTTGCCGACACCGTTTCGGCTAAAATGCGCGGCAAGATTTGCGAAGCATTGAAAAAAAGCAACGCGGATATTTCCGATTTTTCTATCGTCGTCGCAAACGGCAGAGAAGATTATCTGTCCAAGTTCGGCGAAGAAGCGGCTATCGCCGCCGAAACGCAAGGCGCGCCCGTAAACCCGAAATTTACTTTTGATTCTTTCGTAGTAGGTCCTTCCAACGAATTCATTTTCGCCGCGGCGAAAGCGGTAGCGGAAAATGCAGAAAACCCGCTCGAAGCATATAACCCGCTTTTCATTTACGGTGGCACGGGACTTGGCAAAACGCACATTTTAATGGCGATTGCCAACTACATAAAGTTAAAAAAGCCGTCTTTAAACGTGCTTTACGCCACTTGCGAACAGTTCACCAACCAGATGATAGAAAGTCTGGGGAAAGGCAAGGCTTCGCCCGCGGATTTCAGAAACAAGTACAGGAACGTAGACGTTCTTTTAATAGACGACGTACAGTTTTTAGCCAAAAAACAGGGCGTACAGACGGAGTTTTTCCACACGTTTAACGAACTCGTTATGCAAAACAAGCAAGTCGTTTTGACCTGCGACCGCCCGCCCAAGGAAATAGAAGTTTTAGAAGACCGCTTACGCACGCGTTTTGAAGGGGGATTGTTTGCCGACGTTCAGCCGCCGGATTTAGAAACGCGTATCGCGATTCTTCGCAAAAAAAGCGAAGAGCAAAAGTGCCTTGTCGACATAAAGGTGTTAACGTATATAGCGGAAATGGAAGGGGAAGACGTAAGGACGTTAATCGGTAAACTTACAAAAGTCGTGTTTGCAAGTAAACTTCACGAACGCCCCATAACGATAGACCTAGTTAACGAAGCGCTGAAAGAGTCCGCAGGCGAAAAGCAAGAAGAGTTGCAGGCGGAAGACATAATAAACTGCGTGTGCGATTTCTACAAGGTAGCAAAAGCGGACGTTGTCAGTAAAAAGAAGAATAAAGAATTTGTCGAACCCCGCCAAGTTTGTATGTATCTTATAACGGATATGATGAATTTGCCGCTTATTACGGTAGGGCAACTGCTGGGCGGCAGGGACCATTCGACGGTCGTTTATTCGCGCGATAAAATTGCCGAACAAATGAAAAACGACACTAAACTTTATACCGAAATAAACGATATAAAGAAAAAACTATTAAAACAATAAACTGAGTTTTACGCGGGACGAGTTTTCGCCCCGCGTAAAAGCGAAAAAAGATATGACTGAATTTATCGAAGAAACTTGCGACGCGGTAGTCGTCGGCGCGGGGCACGCGGGTGTAGAAGCCGCGCTTGCTCTTTCCCGAACGGGGCTTAAAACGGTTATGCTGACTTTAAATCTGGACAGCATAGCCTTTATGGCATGCAATCCGTCCATAGGCGGCACGGCTAAAGGTCAGATAGTGCGGGAAATCGACGCGCTGGGCGGCGAAATGGGCGTAAACGCGGATAAAGCGCTTTTGCAAATCCGTATGCTTAACCGCGGCAAGGGCGCGGCGGTGCAAAGCCTGCGCGGACAGGAAGACAAAAACCTGTACCACCGCCTTATGAAAAAAACGCTTGAAGAAACGCCTAACCTTAAAATTTTACAGGGCGAAGCGGTGGAAATCTTAACGGAAAACGGGCAGGTGTCCGGCGTTAAAACGGCGTTCGGCGGTGTAATAAACTGTCGCGCCGCTATACTCGCTACGGGCGTATACTTAAACGGCAGCGTTATCGCGGGGGAGTGGCAGCGCTCTTCCGGTCCTAACGGATTTTCGCCCGCCAACCTTTTGACGGCGAATTTAATAGATTTGGGCTTTAACGTCCGTCGGTTTAAGACGGGTACGCCCGCAAGAGTGGATAAACGCACCATAGACTTTTCGGAACTCGAAATACAGAACGGCGAAACGGACGTTTACCCCTTTTCTTACCTTACGGACAGATTGCCCGAAAAACAAACGCCTTGCTATCTTACTTACACTACCGAAAAAACGCACGAGATCATCCGCGCGAATTTACACCGTTCGCCGCTCTATTCGGGGCGGATTAAGGGTACAGGACCGCGGTACTGCCCGTCGATAGAAGACAAGGTCGTAAGATTTTCCGATAAAGACCGCCATCAACTCTTTTTAGAGCCCGAAGGTGCGGACACCAACGAAATTTACGTGCAGGGGCTTTCGACTTCGCTACCGCACGACGTGCAAAAGGCAATGTACCGCACGGTAAAGGGCTTGGAACGTTGTGAAATAATGCGCTACGCATACGCCATAGAATACGACTGTATAGATTCGCTCGATTTGTACCCGACTTTGGAGTATAAGCGGATAAAGGGCTTATATTCCGCGGGGCAGATAAACGGCACGAGCGGGTACGAAGAAGCCGCAGCGCAAGGACTTATCGCGGGGCTTAACGCATCTTTAGCGCTCCGCGGGGAAGAACCGTTTATCTTAACGCGGGACGACGGATATATAGGCGTGTTAATCGACGATTTAACTACAAAAGGGACAAACGAACCCTACCGTATGATGACCTCCCGCGCGGA
>CAMOVY010000004.1 GCA_946627905.1 uncultured Clostridia bacterium | reverse complement strand
TAAGAATTGATTGCACCCGTGCCTATCGTGCCGCCTTGAGTGTCGTAAGTAATCGAATAGGTTTCATTACTGTAATCGGCAAAAAGAGTTATGTCTTGCCCAAACGTATACGCCGTACCTTCCGCGACAATCTCTCCTTCGGCCGTTTTCCAGCCAGCGAAAATTTTACCTGTCGGCACTACGGAAGGCGTAGGCAAGTCGCCTATCACGGCGTTGCCCTTAACTTTCATTTCGGATACCGTACCTGCGCCGTCGACGTAATTGAACGTTATAGTGTATTCGGCAACCGCGGGCGCGTCGGGAGTTTCTTTCTCACCGCACGCAAACAGCGAGAACACGCCTAAAACCATTATTGCGGATAAAATAAACGCCAAAAGTCTTTTCATTATAATTTTCCCCTAAAATTATCTGTTTAAATTTGCCACAAAGCGATAACTATAAATTATATACGACTATATATTACTACGGAACAAAATAATTGTCAATGCGTTTTTTATTTTTTGTTTTTAAGACGCCTTTATATTCCGTGTTTTGCCATAATTTTAAGCAAATTTCCTAATCCTTCGTTAATTTTACCCCGTGTGTCGGGCGAATAATTGCCCCGCTCCGCGTCGTAAAGCGCCATTTCAAGGTCGTGAATCTGGCGTCTGTCGGCGTACGACAAAAGCGCGGGTTCTAACCGCGAAAGAACGTTTTTAACGTGCGAAAAATCAATATCCTGCGTATTAACGTTTTCCCGTTCGGGCGGCGGATTTACCGCTTTTATCTCTTCCGTTTCAAAATGTGAAGAGTTGTCAGAAAACTCCCGCTCGCTTTTTAACTTATCGTCCAAAAAGCGAACGAATTTGCGCCTATCCACGTCTTCCGCATCGCTCTTTTTACCGCTGTTTTTTTCGGGAATAAAACATAAAGGCAACAGCAGAATAAGCGCAAAAACCGGTAAAACCGAAGAAAGGTTTCGTTCGCCCGTAAAATTAGCTCGCGCATTTAAAACAGCGCAAAAAAGTGCGGCAACCGCAACGTACCACACCCTTTTTTTAAGCCCGTACCCCGTTTTAAACACCGAGAAAAACAGGCAGATTATAAACGCGGAAAAAACCGCCAAAGCGCAAATCAGAAAAAACCACGTTCCGCTTACCGCGGAGAAAAAAGTGTTTAAAAATTCGTAAAACCACATAACTACCGTCCACGCGATAACAGAATAACCGTATATTGCGCGCGGTAAACGGAATCTTTTGCCGAATAGTTTGTTTTTCGGTCGTAAATTTTATATGTATAGGGTTTAATCGACTTCCGCCGTTTCGCCCGTGAAAATATTAACGAGCGTTTTTCTTATTACCTTTACGCCAAGCGATTTTTCCACCGCGTAAGCGTAAAGTTCCAACTGTTTGCGGTATTTCCGAATAAGCCCTTCCGCGTTTAATACCGAATACTTGTAGTCGATAATTTCCGCACCGACAGGTGATATTACCAACAAGTCGATAACCCCTTGCAAAAGCACTTCTTCCGTGCAATCGGTATCGAACACGAGATTGGCCGGGATATTTACTATAAAATCCTGCTCGCGGTAAAGCGCTTTGCCCCGCAGCCCGTCAAAAACTCCGCTTAAAACGACTTTTTTTATCTTTTCCTTATCGACTTTCGCCGCGTCTTCTTCCGAAAGCGCGCCGCTCTTTATCATCTCATCTATCTGGGTTCTAAAATCCGCGCCGCCGAAATCGTAATGTTCCATAATCTTATGCGCTATCGTTCCCCTTTCGGCGTCCGTGCCGCCTTCCGCGGCAAATAACGAATACACAGGATATTCCTGCGTGGCAAGACTTACCGCCGCCGAAACGCTGTTTTTTAATGGCAACGCCGTCGCCGCGATATACGGATACGAATATGCGAAATCTTTAACCATCTTTGCGGTTTTTTCTTTATCGGGCTTGCCGACTAAAATCTGCCGCCCACGACGCTTTATACCCGTTAGCCCGAATTCGGTGGGTAAATGATATTCGGCGGGCAAATCGGCAGGCAAAAAGTCCGCAAAACTTGCGCCGTTTATAAACGACGTAGAAAAAACGTTTTTGCGCGTATCTTCGCTTCTTTCCGCAATCAGGTGCAAAGAATACTGCGCGCGTGAAAGTGCGACGTAAAACAGCCGCATTTCTTCTTTTACCGCCGTTTCGCGCGCTCTCGCCTTAACCGTTTCACGATAGCCCGTAGAATACGCGGTACGCGTTTCGTCGTCGAAATAATTTTCAAAAAGCCCACTATCCCTGTCCATCAAAACGGGCTTACTTTCGTCCCTGCGGCTGAACGGTTTTTCCAGCCCGCAGACTATAACGACGGGAAATTCCAGCCCCTTGGACGAGTGGATGGTCATAACCTTAACGGCGTCTTCTTCGCCGCCGAAAAGCGTTTCGAACGCTTTTGGCGAAGTTTCTATGCGCCTTAAAAACTCGCTTACCGTGCGCACCTTGCCGCCGCTTACCGTTTCCGATAAAAATCTGTATAAGCGGCGCACCTTTTCGTCCCCGTCGTTTTCGCAAAGCAAGTAATTTTCGTACCCGCTTTCGGAAATTATTATATCGAGTATACCTTTCGCGCCCTTAAAGTCGGCAAGATAACGCAACTTATCGAAACGGGTTTTAAATTCCGACAGTCTTTGTTTAAGCGGGGTATCGGCGTTGTCGATATAATACCTGAACGCGTCCGAAAACCCGCCCTTGCCGCCGCCGTCCGCATAAAACAGCGCCACGTCCGTTAAATCTTCTTCCGTAAACCCGCCTATTACCGATAACAGCGTGCCGCAAAGGGGCGCGTCCTGTGAAAAGCAGTCTATAAGTTTCAAAGCGTTTATAAGCGTTTTTATTTCTGGGAAATCGCACACGTTCTGCGAAACGCTTGACACCACGCGTATGCCGTGCCCGTTCAAGCCTTCCACAATCCCTTTAACGAAAGCCGTATCGCCCGCGCGGGTTAAAACCGCGATATCCGATAGTTTTACCCGCTTAAACATCTTGTCCTTTACGTCGTAATACTCTTTGGTAAGTTCTTTGTCGATAAGTTCCACAATCAGGTTGGAAACGTGCGCCGCTTCTTTTTCTTCTCTCGCGGCGGCTTCGTCTAAAATGTTGTAAATCCGCGCTTCGGCGCGCCCGCTCCTGTCAACCTTTTGTTTTTTAAGAAAATGCAGCGCTGCGCGCCCTTTGGCGTTTTCGGGGTAAATGCCGCCGCCAGATAGCCGCGCGTTTAATCCGTAGTCAAGCCCCGTGTATTCTTTAACGTAGCAGAAATCGAAAATCTTGTTGATAAAATCTATAACATTATCCGCCGAACGGAAATTGTAATTAAGCCTGACGGTCGCACCACCCTTTTCGGCAAGCGTTTTTTCCTTATTCTCGAAAATCTCCGAACGACACCCGCGAAAACCGTAAATGCTCTGTTTTTCGTCGCCGACCATAAACAGGTTATCGTGCGATACCGCGGAAATTATTTCTTCCTGAACGCCGTTTACGTCCTGATACTCGTCCACGAACACGTATTTATATTTTTTGCGTACAGCGGCTTTAACGTCTTCGTTTTTAAGTGCGATAAGCGCAAACCGCTCTAAATCGGAAAAGTCCAGCGCGTTGCTTTCCCGCTTTCTTTCGGCGTAAATTTCCGAAAATCTTAAAACCACGCGCGCAAGGGTGTCGGCGCTATTCATAAGCGCGGGCAAAACGTCTCTGTCGATAATCGCACCTGCGGAAAACTCGCACAGCGCTTTTATCTGCGCTTTGGCGGCTTTAAGCCCGTCTTTAAGGTGCGCGTAGCCGTCCGGCGGGATAGCCCGCGTTATCTGCGGCAGCGCGCGGCTTTCGTTAAACGCCGCGCAAGCAGTTATTCCGCCGCGCTCTATTTCGGAAACTATCGCTAAAAACTCGTCCGCCTGTTTTGCGCCTGCGGGATAGCCCGCGTTTTCGCAATCGGCTTTTAATGCGGAAAGTTCCGCGCCGATTTTAGCCGCGGCGGCGCATAGCCACACTAAATACTCTGTCTCGAATTTATCCGCGCCGTTTATAGTGTAGTTTTCTTTAAAAGCGTAAAGAAGTTTTTGCGGCTCAATCTCCGAATTGCAAAAATCGTAAATATCGGTTATTATACGGCGCAAGCCGTCGTCTTTGCGGCGGACGCGGTATCTTTCTATAAGTTTTAAAAACCCCGCGTCGCGCTCCGAATAAAACGCCCTGAACGTATCGTCCACGCTTTCGGCTTTTAAGGAAAGCGCGTCGCTTTCGTCTATCACCTTAAAGTCTGGCGAAACGCCCGCGGCGAAAAAGTAGGTTCTTATCAGCCGCCCGCAGAACGCGTGCAGCGTGCAGATATCCGCGGTGGCTATTTTATTAAGTTCGGGCGCTAAAGCGCGGTTGCCCTTTTCTATCTCTTCTGTAAGCGCGCGCTTTAACTTGGCTTTCATATCCGCGGCGGCGGCTTCGGTAAAAGTGGCGGCAAGAATTTCGTCCGCCTTTGCCTTGCCTTCCGATATAAGGCGGATAATGCGTTTTATCATAACGAAAGTCTTTCCGCTACCCGCCGAAGCGGATACCAGAATATCGCCGTTTTCGTGATTTATCGCTTTAAGTTGTTCGGGTTTTAAAAGTTCTTCCGCCATATCAGTCCCCCGTTTTCTTATCGGCGCTCGGCAACTCATTAGCGCTCTCTTCTATTAAAGCGGTATCCACGCCCGAAACCTTGCGCGGTGAAAGCCCCCCGCGGCACATGGGCGCAAAATCGCAGTAATCGCACGTTCCGCTATAGGGCGAAGGAATAATAACCCCTTTATCTAACTGCTCCGCCGCCTGTTCCGCCATTGCGCGAACGTATTTTTGAACGGCGGAAAGAGTGGACTGCGCCACCGCCTTGTTTTTGCCGTCAAAGGGAATAAACTCTTTTTCCGTTTCCGTAATAAAATCGCCGTCGTTTGCGGTCTTGCCTTCGGCAAGCGGCGGCTTTTTGTCGCCACCCGCCCTGTAGTCGTCGTTCACACGTAAGTAGTACGCGCCCGCCAAAATCTTATCGGTTATCGCCAGCGAATAGAGATAGAGTTGCAATTTCTGCCCCGTAAAGATTTTTTCGTCGGAAACTTCCGTTCCGCCCGTTTTGTAGTCTATAATGCGGAAATAGTCTCCGCACTCGTCCACTCTGTCAATCTTACCCGAAAGTTTTATTTTGCCGCCCGAAAGGTTTACCGCGGGGTAGCCTTCGCTTTGGTTTTCGTCGCCCCCGAATTTGACTTCAAGCCCGTTTTTGCGGGGTTTAAACGCCGACGAAAAATACCAGCGCGAAAGATTGTAGCAGTATTGTTTACACCCTTTAAGCGCAAGGCTTAACCCGATTGAACTTTCCGCGTCGTCAAACTTCGCATACTCGTCTCTTTTTATAATTTCCGCGGCGATAGCATCGAACAGAATATCGGATTTTTCCCTGTCCGTCGCTTCGTCTACGCGCGCAATAAAGCAGCGGAATATTTCGTGCATAAGATTACCAACGGAAAGCGCGTTAACCTTGCCCGTTTCGCGCTCTTTCACCTTAAGCGTGTGGATAATAAAAGAACGGTACGGGCAAGCGTAGTAGTCTTCTATAACCGTGGGCGAAGCCACCCCGTTAATAAGCGCGCCGCTTTTACCGTTTAACCTGACTTTTATTTCCTTGTTGGCGTAATTTACTATGCGCTCGGGCGCGCCTTTAGTGGCAACGTAAAAAGCGCTCTGCGCCGAAAAATCGTCTATAAAAAGACTTGCGAACCGCCCGCAATCGCGGGAAAAGGTACGCATGCCCTGTTTTTTAGTAGTATATCCGTCGTACGGCGGGAACTTTTTTAAATCGAAATACTTTTCGGCAAAAGTCAGAATTTCCGACTTCACCGTAGCCGCGCCTGTAAAGTCCGAAAGCGGGTAAGATAAATACAATCCGTCCTTATACGCCGAAAGCCCCAGCGCCACGTCCTCACGCACGCGGTGGTTTACCACCTGTATTTTAGGTTCTATAAGCAACTTTATTTGTTCCAACGCGTCTATATCGCCGTCGGATAAAAGCGCCACGTCTTCGCAAAAATCAGGCACGTCGCCCGTCAGGTTTGCGGCGAACAGGTACTTGGATTTAGCCGCCGCCGCGCGTTTAAAGTCGCCTATAAACACCGCGTCGTTATACTGCGGAATAACCGAAACTTCCATTGCCGCCATACCGCTTGCAAAAAGCGACTTGAACTCCAAAGCGTCGTACTTAAAATCCCCTAACACGAATTTCATTTCGGCGATAAGTTCTTTAACTTTTTTTGCCGACTGTCGGTTAATTTCGGCATCTTCGTTTTCGTTAAGCAAAGTAAGGCGCGCGGAAAGTTCTTCAATCTTGTCGTCGGTTAAAAGCCTGTCCAAAAGACTTTTTACGTTAAACCCTTCTAAAAAGGAAACCACGTACGCGCGGAACTCGTTAAACAGCGCCAAATCTTCCCCGTCCGCGGGATAAGTGAACGGCTTTTTGAATTTATCGTAGCAAATATCGTATTTATAAAGGTAGTTTTCGAACCTGTCGGTAAAATTCTTGTCGGACGAAAGATATGGGTTTTTGAAAAACGCGGCAAGCGCGGGAATTTTAAGCCCACGGATAAACAAGTCGCAGTAAGCGTAGATAAGCGCCGCCGCGGGAAAGTTTTCCGGCTTTTTCTTAACGTCTAAAAAGTACGGAATATCAAGCAAGCCGAAATTTCTTTTTATCGCTTCCATATACTCGTCGCCGCTCTTTATTATAACGGTAAAATCGCGGTATCTGAGGTTTTCTTCCATCACCTTGCGTTTAATCACTTCGGCAATTCTCTCCGCCTCCGCGTTAACGCTTTTCGCGGCGAGAAAATGCGCCTGCGGCTTTTTACCGCCAAAAGATAACGCGGGCTTAAATAACGGATTGAAAAGCCCGTCTTTAATGATTTTTCCGCCCGCGGAATAATCGCTTAAAACGGTTTTTTCGGCAACCGAAACGCCCGCGTCGGCGCATATCGACCTGAAAGAAACCGCCGCTTCGTTAACGAACGCAAAGCCGTTTTCCCCACCAGTTAAAATAGCGGTGCAACTTTCCGCACGGGAAAGCAGCGCGGTAATCGCCTGCCTTAACTGCACGGTAAACCCCGAAAACCCGACGATAAACACGCGCGCGCCCTTTATTTTTTCGCTGTTTAAGATTATTTCGGGAAGCAGAGAAAGCGCGGAACTCTGGTCCGACAGATTATTGTCCGCAATATATTTCTCGTACGCGAAATACACCTTTGCCACGTCTTTAAGTTTTGCGGAAAGTATGCCGTCGGTACTGTCGGCGGCGCGCCCTAATTCTTCGGGTGAAATTTTAGCGCTTTTAAGTTGGCTTATAAGTTCGAACAGCGCGGAAGAAAGGTTGTTTTTGCCCTTTTTAAAACAGCCGAGCGGCACTTCGGAAAGAATTTTTTTGATTGCCATCGCCGAACCTTCTTTGGACAAAAGCCCGTTAAGCGGCTTTTCTGCGCGCAAAAAATTACCGAAAGAATACACTTCGGTATTAAGCGTGCCGGAAAAAGCCGCGGCGATAGACCGTTCCGCCATAAGCGACGCCTTTTCTTCGCAGAAAACGAAATTTTTATGCGTTAAATCGTTTACTCTGCCTTTTAATTCGTCGTTAAGTAGCGGAAAAATATTAAAGTAAGAATCGGTGATAATGAGTTTTGCGTTCATACCGTATTTATTTTAACATATTCGGTAAACTTTTTGTGGTTTTTAGCGATATAGTTTTACAATTTTTTTCTTTTATGGTAAAATTATCTAAAATACTGTTGGATTTCGGACGGGTATATTATGAAACGGAAATTTATCATATTTATCTCGGCTTTTATCGTCGCCGCGTGCGCGATATTTTCGGGCTGCTCCTGCACGGGGAATACAACTCTGTCTTTTTCAAGCGCTTTCAGCGGCGGCGAAGCGCCGACTTTAGCGACCTACACGGAAACGCTGAAATATAAAGCGGAATACCACGCAGATTATCTTACGAACGCTGAAAAAGCCGACGGTTTGGATAAGTTTTTTACTTTTGACGAAAATAATATGGTCGGAACGTACCGTTCGGATTTTGCAATCGCCACGCCCGCAGAACTTGCGGAAATAGACAGCGATATAAAAACCCACGAAAACGTAAGCAACGTTTACAAAATAACGACGGAGTTTTCTATTAAATTTACGATTTTGACTTTAAACGGCGAAGAGACGGATTTTACACATACCGAAACCATTTCGACTAAAGCGTTTATCGCGTCGTCGGGCGCGTCGTTCGCCCCGCTTTACGCCGAACAAACGGCAAAATACTGTATTATTTCGGTTGCGGATACGGCAAATGCGTATATAATAGAGAGTGAAAGCACAACGCTTTATAACGAGAATAAATACACCAAAACCTTACAATACTGCGAATACCCGATAAACGAAACGGCGGAATCTGAAAACGCCGTTTCAAAAAATACGGAAAAGACGGTAAAATACGATTTGTTTTCGGCGATAGACAACGCGGAATTCATATTCGCCCTGCGCGGAATAAGCCTTGAAGAAAAAAGTTATAAAACTATTCCAGTAGTGTCGTTAAACTATGACGACGCTACCCCGCTTAAAATAACCAACACCGCTATAGCGGAAGAACAAATGAAAATAAATTACGAAGAAGACGGCGTGTTGACGCAGATAAACGAAAAAATAAAATATAACGCCTTGGAATTTCATGTCGACAAAACGAACACCGCCGGTCAATCGCAGTATATAAACGTACAGGCGGAAAAAGCGGGCAATCTGCCAAATCTCGCCCTGCCGCTTAAGCTTGCCAAACCTCTTATCGCGTACAGTAGCGGGCGCGTGCTGAATATGGGTAGTCTTGTGTTTACTTTAACCGACGTTATAATCAATAACTGATTTAAAATCCAAATTAACAGCGGCGGCGATAATTTATCGCCGCCGCTTTACGGTTTTTAAGTTAAGATTTACAGAGTCGCCTTTATATCGGCAAACGCGTTTACGCCCACCGTGCAGGCGGGAACTGCGACTTCGAGATTTTTACTGTTTGCAAACGCGTATGCGCCCACGCTTTCTATCGCCGCGGAAAAGGTAAAGGTTTTCAACAACGAATTATAGAAACAGTAGTCGCCTATCGACTTTACCTGCGTGCCCGAAATATCAAAATTCGTAAGTTTGGTTTCCTTAAACGCCCCTTCCCTTATTTCCGTTAAGTTAGAATTTTCGTCAATCTTAAAGCCGTTTTCACCGAAAACCTTTAAACTCGTCGTTCCTTCAAACGCGCCGTCGTAAATTATTTCCACAGCGGACGGAATATTGACTTTAGAAAGCATATTCATATTTTTAAACGCGTTTCTGCCTATCGCCTTAATATTGCCGCTTAAAGTAATTTCTTCTATTCTCCTTAATCCGCAGAAAGCGTACATCGGAATATTGATTTCTTCTTCCGCGACTATATTTATTTTAGTAAGCGCGACGGGGATATAAAAGTCCGCTGTCTGCCCGCTTACGTCGCCGTAGGTTAAAGTCATTTTAGACGCCGCGTCCGATTCTTCCGTACCGAATATATAACCTATGGAACGCTGTTCGTTAACGGATTTAAGTTCTTCGCCCAAAGCGGGGGCAGAACCGCTCATATCCGCGTCAGAATATCGGTTTGCGCCGACGAACGGCAAGGTTATTTCTTCAAGTGCGCGCATATTCTTAAAAGCGCCTGCGTCTATCGTCAAATCCACGCCGTCGCCCGCTTTATCGGAAACGATTACGCGCTTTAAGGTCTTATTCCCGTCGAACGCGCCCGTTCTGATTCTGCCGACTATCGCGTCGTCGCCGTATTTTTCTTTAACCTTTACTGAAATATCCAGCGTGGGTTGATTATCTTCCGCACCGTAGCCGACTACGGTATAAAAATTATCGCCGGAAAATTTCCTGCAAATCACGCCCTGTTCACCCGTTTCGGCAGACTTTCCGCCGCAAGCGACAAGTCCTGAAATCACCGAGAGCAACAGAACCGCTATAATTAAAAGTTTTAAAACTTTTTTCATACCAAACTCCTAAACGTATCAAAGCTATACTTAATTAGTGTACCATTTATAAGGAGTTTTGTCAATGATAAAAAATTATTTCCGCTTTATTTTATTGATAAAAAACTATATTTTCGGCATTTTTGCCCCGTCTTTTACCTTTCGCGTGCAAAACGCCGCTTAAATTATGACTTTTCCGAGATAAAAACTCTCGAAAAATCCGTTGGAATTTGCACCCGCCCTCTCGAACGCCCCCACAAGGCTTTCGGGCGTGGCAATCTTATACGCGTTCTCGTCGTAAAACCGGCGAATTCCCGCGAAAAATTTTCCGTCGCCGACGGTTTGCCTTAAATAATCGAACATTATGCACGCTTTTACGTATGAAATATTGACGTACTCGTATTCGCTGCTATACTCGGGCAGGGCGCGCGTCATAGTCGTGTCCGTTCCGCCCGTTATTTTTTCGTATACCGAACAGTAAAGTTTATAGGTCTGTTCGGCGGACTTTATAAGATTTTCGCGCGTGAACCCGTATTCGGGGTGCGCTTCGTAAAATAAAACCGTCGAATACTCGGCAAGCCCTTCGTCGATAAACGGGTGCTTTATTTCGTTATTGCCGACTACCGTCTGCCACCATTGATGCGCCGTTTCGTGCACTATAACTTCTCTGTACGCTGCGCTATCTAGTTCCGCGCCTATGTAGGTCAGCGCCGTGAACTCCATACCGCCCTGAATAAAGGGCGTTTGCACTACCGAATAGGTCTTATACGGGTATTTATCCCACTTATCCCCGAAAAACTCTAACGCCTGTTTTGCGCAAAGCAGGGATTTATCGGGCGTGCCGTCCGAATAGTAATAGTAAAGTATTTCCGTTTCTTCCGACTTATCTGACATAACTTTAAATTTTTCCGACAGCACCAGCGCAAAAGAACGCGCGTTTTTGATTTTATAGCGCGAAATAATTTTATCACCGTCGGTTTTTTCGGAAACGGTTTCGCCGCTTGCCGCCGCCGTATACTTTTTATCGCGCGTAAAGTTTACCGTATAGTCCGCTACGTCGCTGAAAAACGGGTCGCCGCTACCGTAATACACGCACTCGTAAAAACTGCCGTTTTCTATTCCGCAAAGGATAGGATAAAAGTTCGCAAGGTTTACGGTATCGGCATTTATGCCCGTGCGCGCTATCACTTTGGCGATATCCGCCGCAAAATCTATCTCCACCGCGGCGCGCTCGTTCGGGAACACTTCTTTTTTCAGTGGCACATATAAAATATTCATATCTTCGCCGCCTATCGAAAATTCAACTTCTTCACCGTCTACTCTGACTGCGGAAATTTCCGCGCCGCCGAAACTGTCCCCCCACTTATACGCCTGATGGTAGTACTGCGCGCTTATGGGCGAATACTTTGCGCCCTTTCTGAACGCGTTGGCAAACAAATTGAATTTAAGTTCTTTAAAAGTATTGTCGGTGGAATTGAAAAAACTAACCTTTTCCGTACCCGCGACCCTTTCGCCGTCGAACTCGCAGTCTATTTCGTACATGGTGCGGCTGCCGCTTTGCCCGCAACCCGCAAGCGGTATTCCGCAAAGCGTCAAAAGCAGCGACAACGTAAGCGCGAACGCAAATTTACGCATAAAAAACCCCGAATAAAGTATTTTTTAATACTCTATTCGGGAAAGGCTTTTATTATGCTTGTATCGCTATTTACGGGGTTTTATTTTTCTTCGAACGCAAGGTATTTGGACGGGTTTATGGTTTCGCCGTTTTCTATAACCTGAAAGTGCAGGTGCGCTCCTTCTGCGGCTTCCTGACGGTTGCTTACCGAAACTTCGCCTATTTTAGCGCCCTGTTTTACCGTTTGCCCGACGAACACCTTGTCTCCGTCCGCAAGCGAATTATAAACCGTAAAAAGTCCGTTGCCGTGGTCTACCGTGATGGTCGTTCCCGTTAAAAGCGTGGTGCTTACGTCGGAAATCACTCCGTCGTACGCCGCGTAAACGTTAGCCCCTTCTTCGGCGAAAAAGTCTATCGCCTTATGCGCTTCGTACCTTTTCAGCGTGGGATTGTAGGCAAGCGTTTCGGTATAGTCTTCTACCATAGTCGCGGAAGCGACGGGCATTGTAAAGGTTATTACTTTCACAACGGGCTCGTCCGGTATTTCGACGGGTTCTTCCGTATCTTTGGGCGTTTCGTCCTCGTCCTGCGTCTGCTCTTTGACAATCTCCGCCACGTTCGAAGACGCCGCGCGGTTTACCATTATAAGCGTTATACTAAGCCCTATCGCCAAAACGCAAAGCGCAAGGATTATATACGCCGCGTTCCTTTTGAAAAATCCCGATATCGATTTTTCTCTGCTCATTTTTTTATTCCTCCGAATTTTTATGCCTTAATTATTGCCCCGAAAAATTTTTATATACCTTAAACACTAAAATTTTTCCGCGCTCAATACCCGCCGAAAATCATAGGCGTGCCGAGTTTGGTTTTTTCCGTGCCGACGTGATAGTGAATATTTACCGCCTTGCCGTTTAAATAAACCTTATACTCTATTGCGGGCGAATAGGCGTAATAACTTGTTCCGTACTCGCTTTCTTCGGCGAATACGTGCGCGGCGGAAAAGTCTTTCAGCACCCGCTCGTAAGACACGCTGACAAAACAACTTTCGCCCTTTATACCGTTGAAAGACCCGTAATTTTTATCGGTGGCGTACACGATATTCCCGCCGAAAGAACCGCTTGACAGATACAACTCGAACTCTTTGGCGTACGCGCCGAACACGGGCTTTTTAAATGCGTACAGCGAATAAAAACAAAAACAGAAAATAAGTGCCGCTAAAATAAGCGCAGTCTTTTTAAACATAAAAAACCCCGTTAAGATTTAACGGGATTATTGCCTGCTTTTGTAGTTTTTATACTTTTACGCGTATTTTACGGCGAACGCCTAAAATCAAAAATATTCCGTAAAGCCGCTTTCTCGAACTAACGTCATAAAATTAAACGCGTTCGGCAAATCGCCGCTGTGCTTTAACGCTTTTAAGTGCGGCGCGAAAGCTTCGCAAAGCGTACCACCGAGCGAAAGAAACTTATCTTCTATGGTTTTAAGCGCGGCGTTCTGCGCGGTGAATTCCTTTTTAAAAGAAGCCTTAACTTCGTCAACGTTTTTACAGCGCTTAAATTTGTCTATCTGCCCGATAAATCCTTTAAGGTAAACGCCGTCGTCGGATTTTGTCAGCGCGGCAAGTTCCTGCGCGCGGCTATTGTAATCGGGCGTTTGAAAAGGGTCTTTCAACTCTTCCGCACACAAAAGGTACAACCCCAAAAGTTTTTTAAGAAGGGCAAGCCGCACGCCGCCCGAAAGGTTAACCCCCGCGACGCGCCTGAAACAGTAATCCGCGGAATTATATAAAATCGCCCCGTCGGACGCAAGGTTTGCAATTTCAATCGCTATCCCCGAACTTAAAAGCGTTTGGGCGTCTGGTGCCGAAAACGCGTCGATTACGGCGGTTTTAATAACGTCGTAAGCGGGTTTTGCGGGTTTATCGCCGCAAACCGCAAGTCGCGCCCTGTAATCGGACAGCGCGGTTATTTTACTCATTACGGATATATATTGTTCCGCTATACCCGAAACGTCCTTTAATGCGGCGTCCGAAATCACTACGTGGTACGCGCAGTTTACGGGGAAAAAGTCCGCCGCGCCGCTAAGATAAAACGGAACTTTCACGGGCAAAATATCTTCCGTTTCAACCGTGTTTAAAAAAAACACGACGGGGATTTTAAAAATCGTCGCAAGATACACCGAGATATTGACTAATTCTTTATCGAAACAAACTACCGCCCTTACCCCGTCCGGCACGCCTATCAAATCGAAAACGTTTTCAAGGTTAAGCGCCGCGTTTTCGGGCAATATAAAGTTAAGCGGCTTTATATCCGCTTTTTTTAAGCGTTCGGTAAAACTTTTGCCGAAAGCATAAAACGTCGCTTTACCGTATAAGGCGGCAACCCTGCCGTGCGGCGCAACTGAAGCGACGGCGTTAAGCGCGTCGCCGCAGTAAAACTTAACGTAATCTTGGACGTTTAACGCTTTCGCAAGATTATTGAATTTTTGTACCGCAAAGTCCATCATAATCTTAATTATGGTAGCATTTTGCCGCAAATATGTCAAGTAAAGCGGTAAAATGCCGCGGCACTTCATAAAATTCGGCAAAATAATCGGAAAAATTTGCCTTTTTGAGAATATTTTTCAATAAAAAAGGCAAAATTTTAAAATATCTATTGAAAACTGCATTTCTTATGATATAATAAAGTTATTCATACGATAGGAGGTAAAATATGAATAAAAACGAATTGGTAAGGGCAATAGCAAACAACGCGGGTATTACGCTTAAAGACGCGGGCATCGCGCTCGACAGTGTGGTGGCGGCAATAACCGAAGGGCTTAAGAACGGGGAAAAAGTACAAATCTCAGGCTTTGGTACTTTTGAAATAAAAGCAAAACCCGCAAGAGAAGGCGTTAACCCCAAAACGGGCGCAAAAATCAAGATAGCGGCTTCTAAAATACCCGCTTTCAAATTCGGCAAAGCTTATAAGGACAGTTTTTAATTAACAAATTTTAACTAAAACGCCCGTCGGACAGAAATCGTCCGACGGGCGTTTTTATTTTTTTATTGAAATTACCGTTTAGTCTTCTTCAAAAACGTTTTCTTTCATTATTTTTTCGTGCATTTTCATAGCGTTTAAAACCGCTACGTCCATATTTATGTACTTATAGTCGGCAAGTCTGCCCAAAAGATACAGTTTTTTGTAATTGTCCGCTTCCGCCTTATATTTATTGTAAAGCGCGCAGTTCTTTTCGGTCGGCACGGGATAGTACGGCATATCGGTCTTTTTGCATTTCTTGGAATATTCTTTTACTATCACCGTTTTGTCTTTCGGTTCGCAGGTGAACTTGGTAAACTCGGTAATACGCGTAAACTTGTGGCTGGTAGTGTAATTTACGACCGCCGCTTTCTGGAAAGACCTTCTGTCGAACGTTTTGAATTTGAACTTTAACGTCCTGTACGGCAGCACCCCGAATTTATAGCCGAATATCTCTTCTACCCTGCCCGTATAAACCACAATCCCGTCGAACTCTTTGCCTTCGAGATAAATTTTGCCGTCTTCGAACGAAAAAATCTTTTCCGCGTCGGTGTCGAGTTTTAAGCGGATATGCGGGTGGCGAAGCATGTTCGTTATCATTTCTGTAAAGCCTTTCTTGGGCATAAACTGATAGTCGTCGGTAAAATACCTGTCTTCGTAAGAAACGTAGACGGGAACGCGGTCCATAACCGTATCGCCTAACTCTTCCGGCTTCATCTTCCATTGTTTTTTGGTGTATTTATAGAAAATATTATTGTAAACAAATTCCGCAAATTCACGTATTTCGGCGTTTTTATGTTCTTTAAGGCGCAAAATAGACATGTGTTCGTTTTCGCCCACTTCTTCACGTAAAATTTTATATATCCGTTCGGCTTTGGCTTTCGAATAACAAGCGTAAAGGGACGCTAGATTGAACGGCACGGGAATAAGCTTCCCTTTTACGTTGGCAAGCACTTTGTGTTCGTAAGCGTTCCACTCGGTAAACTTGGATAAAAAGTCAAAAACTTCTTTCTCTTTGGTGTGGAAAATGTGTGGACCGTAAGGTTGAACGGTTATGCCGTTTTTGTCTACGTAATCGTAAGCGTTGCCGCCTATTGTGGAACGTTTGTCAACTACCGTAACGTCCATACCGCTGTCGGCAAAAAGCCTTGCAACGGTTGCGCCCGAAAGTCCCGCACCCACAATAATTATTTTGTCCATATTTTATCTCCTTAAAAAACCGACCGTAAGACCCGTTTTTTCTTCTTATAGTATAATATCCCGCCCGACGGGTTTACCGCGTTTATTTAAGTTCTTTAACGAACTCCGCGATTTTACCGACTGCCGTTTTTAAAGCGTCCATCGAATATGCGTAAGAACACCTTATATAATCTTTTCCGAATTCCCCGAAAGCCGCCCCGGGAACGACTGCGACGGATTTCTCGCTTAAAAGCCGCGTGGCAAATTCTTCGCCGTTAAGTCCCGTGCTCTTAACGCATGGGAAAACGTAGAACGAACCTTTCGGCTCGAAACAGTCAAGCCCCATACGGCGGAAAGCGCCAAGCATAAACCGACGCCGTTTGTCGTATTCTTCACGCATTTCGTTAACGGAAGCAAAATCGTCCGCTTTACCGAGTTTTAGCGCGGCAAGCGCGGCGTACTGCGAAAAAATAGGCGCGCAGATTGCGGCGTACTGGTGAATTTTAAGCATCGCCTTATAAACTTCCGCACTAGCGCAGGCAAAGCCTATGCGCCACCCCGTCATAGCGAACGCTTTGGAAAACCCGCCTATTAAAACCACCCTGCCTTCGAGTTCGGAAAAAGCCGCTATCGAACAATGCCTGCCGCCGTAGGTTAATTCCGCGTAAATCTCGTCGGAAATAACCAACAAATCGTGTTTTAATATAACGGGAATAATATTTTCTATGTACTGCTTTTCCATTATCCCGCCCGTAGGGTTGTTGGGATAAGGAAAAATAAGCGCTTTGGTTTTCGGGGTTATAACCTTTTCCAGATTTTCGGGCGTCAATTTAAAGCCGTTTTCCCCGCTCGTCGGAACGGCAACGGGCACGCCGCCCGTAAGGCTTACGATAGGTCCGTAAGAAACATAACTCGGGTCGGGAATAAGTATTTCGTCCCCTTCGTCGACTATAGCGCGCAAGGATAAATCTATCGCCTCGCTCGCCCCCATGGTTATAATCACGTTCTCTTTATCGAAAGACACGGAAAATCTGTCCGCAAGATATTCGGAAATCTCCGCGCGCAGTTCGATAAGCCCTTTGTTGGAAGTGTACTGCGTATATCCGCTTTTAAGCGCGGTAACCCCAGCGTCGCGTATATACCACGGCGTAATGAAATCGGGTTCGCCCACGCCCAAAGATATAACGTCTTTGCGCCCCGCCGCCAAATCGAAAAATTTACGTATTCCCGACGGCTTGACGGATTTTGCGCGTTTACTGACAAACTCCCTCATGCCTGAATAATTTCTCGTCTGTTTGCGGGCTCCGGACGGGTAATCTGCCCTTCGATTTTGTATTTTTTAAGAATAAAGTGCGTCGCAACGCCCACTATCCCGTCTAACACGGACAGTTTTTCGGCAACGAACTTGGCGATTGCGCCGATATCTTTATCTTCCACAAATACGGCAAGGTCAAATCCGCCGCTCATTAAATACAGACTTTGCACTTCGGGGAAGTTGTAAATTTCTTCCGCGCAGGACTCGAACCCTTTAAGTTTCTGCGGAGCGACTTTTACTTCGATTAAAGCCTGAACGTTCTTTTCCGCAAGCACTTCGGTATTTAAAATAGCGGCGTACTTTACTACGGTCTTGGACTTTTCCAACTCTTCGACCGCAGCCTTAACAGCCGCTTCTTTCTCGCCTAACATATCCGCCATTTCAGCGTAAGAATATCTGGCGTTTTCACAAAGTAATTTTAAAACACGTTTAGTTAAATCAGACATTTTTCACCCCGCGTTTTATTTGTATTTCTACGATATAGTGCAAACTCCATTTTAACGATATATATATTCTACACTCTTTGACAGCGTTTGTCAAATCCCTATGATTATTTTCCTTTAATCCGCAGTTGCTTTTTTCGGATTATTTATGATACAATATGCTTACGGGTTTTACGTTATGATAAGAATATGGGCTAAAATTATTAAAAACGGCAAAATTATAAAGCAATTCGTGTATGAACGGGAAGGTTTAACCGACTATTCCTTATTTTTCGATTACGTAAGGGACATATGCGAAGCGCTGGATTGCCCCACCCCCGTCCTTATAAAAACGCACCTTTTCAACTACGCCAAATATAACAACGTGCGATTTAAAGCCGACGACTTTGTGGAAAAAATAAATTTCGATAAACTGATACTTGAAAACGCGCTGCTAGCTTAGCAGCGCGTTTTAATTTAAATAAATTAAATTTAACCGCGGTTAAACTTCCGCCCTTTTAGTCGCCGCAAAGCCCGCAACGATAAACGCTATCGTATACGCCGCCGCCCCTAAAATACAGACTATAATTCTGCCCGTCGAGACTTCTATATCCATAAGGCTTGTTAAAAAAGAATCCATCCACACGCTTTCGATTTTGAAATCCTTTATTTTAAGCACGGAATCGCCGAGTTGCAAAATAAGCGGAATAATTATAGGCACTATAATGTTCGCCGCAATCACACCGCCGAGTTTTTTTATAGCCGCGGAAATAGCAAAGCACATAGCAACGCCCGCCATACAGATTACGTATTGCCCCAAAAGAAGAATAAACAATTTGTCGCTTACGCTTTCAAAACCGAAAAACGCTATGCCCGCTACCGCGCCTACCGCCAAAGCGAATAAGAACATCAACGTCGTCGCGACAAACACGTATATGAGTTTGGCAAAATAATAATCGGTTCTCGAATAGCCGCGGGCAAAAATATTCTTTACTATCTGGCTTTCGTAATCGTCGCACACCGTAATTGACGTGAAAATCGCGCTAAGCATAGCAAACATACTTGACGACGTAAAAAGAAGTAAAAACGCCGTAGACGATTTTGGCAACTTTTGCCCCGCCATTTCTTCAATAGCATCCGCATTTTTTAAAAGTATCATATACGATATGCCCGCCATTACGGTAAGCACCGTCATTATAATAAGGCTTATATAAAAAGATTTCTGCTTTCCTAATTTACGGAATTCAAATTTCAATAAATTTTTCATATTATTTACCCAACCTTGCGATAAAATAATCTTCGAATTCCACCTTTTCGTTCGTGATTTCGTACACGGCAACGCCAGATTTTACCAGCGCTTTGTTGATAACCGAAGCGTCGTTTACTTCCGAAGTGATTTCAATCACGTTGTCGTTTACCGTAAATTCCGCGTCGGGGAAATTAGCCGTTATTGTGGCGGACGCTTTTGCCCCGTTGTCCACCGCTATTTTAAGCGCCGAACGGCAGTTATTACGCAAGTCTTCCGCGGAAATCTCTTCTAAAACCCCGTCGTTTGCTATACCGAAAGTCGTGGCGATTTTGCCTAGTTCGTCCAAAATATGGCTGGATATCATAAAGGTTATGCCCTTGCGGTTTAAATCGACAATCAAGTCCCTTACTTCCTTTATCCCCGCGGGGTCAAGCCCGTTTATCGGCTCGTCAAGCACTAAAAGTTCGGGACTACCTAAAAGGGCTATAGCAATACCCAAACGCTGCTTCATACCGAGAGAGAACGAACCGACTTTTTTATTACCCGTATTGCCTATCCCCACAAAGTCCAAAAGCCGCTTTATTTCGTCATCCGTCGTCGGCGAAAGATAAGCAAACCGCTTCATATTTTCAAAAGCACTCTCGTTTTTGAAAAGCGCGGGCGCTTCGATTAAAGAACCGATTTTTTTACGCCCTGCGTTTAAATCCGAACTGCCGAAAAGGCTTATCTCGCCCGCGTTCGGAACGGCAAGCCCTAAAATCAGTTTCATAAGGGTGGTTTTGCCCGCACCGTTTTTACCGATAAGCCCGTAAATATCACCTTTTTTTACGTGCGCGCACATTTGGTTTACGGCGATTTTTTCGCCGTATTTTTTAGTCAGCGCACGCGTTTCGATAACGTAATCCATAATTCCACCTTATAAAAAAAATAATGCCGCTCGGGAAGCCCGAACGGTATTATTATACACCTTTTTTAACTTTTTGGCAATTTCTTTTGGTCCGCTACATCAACAGCGAACCTTCTTCCGACTCTATCACTTTAAACAT
>CAMOVY010000003.1 GCA_946627905.1 uncultured Clostridia bacterium | reverse complement strand
GACGCAGACAACACCTGTACGGTATAAAGGTCTATTCCGCCGCCCGTAAAGCAGGCGCGCGCTTTTTTTACGTCGAAATCGCCGAACGCTAAAAGTGCCGTTTTCATTTAGTCTGTTTTTCTTCCCTTAACACGGAAATGTTTTTGACGATTGCTTCCGCACCTGAAATTACCGTTAAAACGGCGGCAATTCCCAAAGCGATAAGCCCCGCAATATTAGTTGCGGTATAAAGCCCCGCCTGAACCTCAGCCCCGACAAGCAGAACGCAAATAGCCACGTCCTGCACGAAAGTTTTGATTTTGCCCGATTTCGCCGCGGCAAGTACCGTTCCTTTCGCCGCCGCCACCATACGGAAACCGCTTATTATCAGTTCGCGCGATAAAATTATAACTACCGCTATCGAAAAGTATGCGGGCAGTATCTCCGCACCGTTCGTCGGCACTACCAGCATAACTATTAAAGCCGCCGCCACTAGCACCTTATCTGCTATGGGGTCTAAAAATTTACCTAAATCGGTTATCAAATTGTACTTTCTCGCTATATACCCGTCCAAAAAATCGGTAAACGCCGCAAGCGCGAATACTATCGCCGATAGAAGGTAGTTGTACGGAATAGCAGTGATAAAATAGACGGCAACGAATACCGGTATCATTATTATTCTTAAAAGGGTTAACCTGTTTGGTAAATTCATATTCTTTCTCCGTATAAATCATAGCCGTCGGCTTTTAATATCCTGACGTTATAAAATTCGCCGAAATTCACTTCTTCGGCGGAAAAGAATTTGACTTTCCCGTCGACGCTCGGCGCGTTGAAATAGGCTCTGCCGTAGAATATCATTTCGTTTTCGTCAAAACCTTCGGCGAACACCTTAAACGCCCTGCCGACGAGCGCCTTGCCGTTTTCTTTCGCTATCTTTTTCTGTACCGAATACAGTTTTTTAAGGCGTTTGGTTTTAACGCTTTCCGCAATCTGCCCGCTTAAATTGTAGGCGGCGGTGTCTTCTTCGCGGCTGTATTTGAAAAATCCCGCGTTAAAAAGTTTAGCTTTCCCCAAAAATTCTATAAGTCTTAAAAAATCTTCTTCCGTTTCGGTCGGAAAGCCGGTTATAAACGTGGAGCGCACGGCAATACCCGGCACTTCGTTTTTCAGCCGCTCTATAAGTTTAAGATATCCTTCCCCCGTGCCCTTGCGGTTCATAAGTTTTAAAATCCTGTCGTCCGCGTGCTGAAGAGGTATATCTATATACCGTATCAGTTTGGGGTTGGACTGGAACTCGCGTATCAGTTCGTCGGTAATATTTTCGGGATAGCAGTACAAAATCCGTATGCCGCCAACGTTCGGCAGTACGGAAAGCGTGCGTATAAGCGCAACTAAACTGCTTTGCGGCGTGAAATCCCTGCCGTACGCCGAAGTGTCCTGCGCGACGAGTATAAGTTCCCGCACGTTGCCGAGCGCTTTTACTTCTTCGACTAAATCTTCCGTGCGTACCGAACGGTATCTGCCGCGGATTTTAGGTATAAGACAATAGGTACAATGGTTATCGCACCCGTCCGCTATCTTAAGATACGCGTAGCCGTCGGTAGTTAAAACCCTTGCAGTTCCACACTCGTAAGCGGGGTTTCCCACGGCGTTCACGCGGTTATCGCCCGCGTAAAGGTTGTCTATAACTTCGAGTATGCGCCCGTAATCGGAAATCCCTAAAAACGCGTCCGCTTCTTTAAGTTCGTCCATAAGTTCGCCGACGTACTTTTGCGGCAGACAGCCGCTTACTATTATCTTTTCCAAAACGCCGCTTTTTTTGTACTCCGCGGCGGAAAGTATTTCATGCACAGACTCTTTTCTTGCCGATTGCAAAAATGCGCACGTGTTGATAATTATTATCTGCGCTTTTTTTATATCGTTAGTTATGGTGTGCTTGATTTTAAGTATCGCCATCATCTTTTCGGTGTCAACCCTGTTTTTGTCGCAACCTAAAGAAATGACGCCTATCAGTTTGTTTTCCATCTGTTTATTTTACTTTTAATTTTTTCCGCTGTACCGATAAAATCAATAACTGTCGGGTATTTGACCAAACCTGTTTTCAAACTCTTCGCGGGTTATAAGCACCCTGCGCGCTTTACTGCCTTCGTTGCCCGAAACAAAACCCAGCCGCTCCATTTTATCCACAAGCCCGCCTGCGCGCGCATAGCCTATCTGGAAACGGCGCTGAAGCATCGCGATAGACACCGAATTAGAAGTAATGGCAAGCCACAGGGCTTTTAAGAAGAAATCGTCTATTCCGTCGTTGTCGTCTTCGTCGCCGCCGACAGTCGTTGTCTCTTCCCTGACGGGGCGCGCGGATTTTTCAAGAAACTCTTTCAAGTCGTCGTCGTAATACGCCGCGTTCTTTTCCTTGATATAAGAAACTATGTTATTTATCTCCCTGTCGCTTATCCAAGCGCCTTGGTAGCGTTCGGGTTCGGGCATACCCGAATTTTTATAAAGCATATCGCCGTTGCCCAAGAGTTTTTCCGCCCCGCCTTCGGATAAAATCGTGCTGGAGTCCTGAAAGTTCATAACTTTCAGCGCGATTCTCGACGGCAGGTTGGCTTTTATAGTGCCCGTTATTATATCTACCGACGGGCGCTGCGTGGCAAGAACCAAGTGAATACCCGCCGCGCGCGCTTTCTGCGCAAGCATACGGATACTCGTTTCCATATCTTTTTTGCAAGTTTCCATAAGGTCTGCAAGTTCGTCCACGACGATAACTATACGCGGCATTTTCGCAACGGTGTCGCTTGCGACTAGCTCGTTATAACTCTCTATATCGCTGACAAGCCCGCCTTCTATTTTCGCAAACTCGTCGTAGCGACGTTCCATCTCCTTATACGCCCATTGCAGAACGGCAACCGCTTGCTGCGGTTCGGTTATTATTTCGTCTATCATAAGGTGCGGCAAATGCTCGTACTTTCTGAAACCCACGCGCTTGGGGTCTATAAGGATAAGCCGCAACTCTTCTGGACTGTAGCGCATAAGCATACTGACAATCATAACGTTTAAACAAACGCTCTTGCCCGAACCCGTTGCGCCCGCGACGAGATAGTGCGGACCTTTGGCAAGGTTATCGGTAATGGAATTGCCGACGATGTCCTTACCCAGCGCAAACATAAGCGAACCCGCTTTGTTTTTCTGACCCGCCGCGCCTTCGATTACTTCTTTAAGCCCTACGGTTATTTTAGTTCTGTTTGCGACCTCTATGCCGACAAGGTCTTTCCCCGGAATAGGCGCTTCTATCCTGACGCCCGCTTTGGACTGCAAGCGCATTTTAAGGTCGTCGTCGTAGGCTAAAACCTTTTTGACGGTGATGCCCGCGGGCATTTTTACTTCGTAGCGGGTAATCGTAGGACCTTGAACGTAGCCTTGCGGCTCTACGTTAATATGGAAATCTTCTAATACCCGCCTTATTATCTCTATGCGCTCTTCGTGATTTTCTCTCGGTGCGTCCGCCGGCGGCGCGTAAGTTTCAAGCAAATCAAGCGGCGGTTTGTAATATTTCCTGTTGATGGGAACGGGCGGCTTTTCGGGTTTTTCTTCCGTTTCGGAATTTACGGTTTCCGTTCGGGAAAAATCCGCAGCCCCGTTGCCGTCGGCTACCGCACGGCTTGTGTAAGACGGCTTTTCTTCGAACAGAATACTGCGCGCCCTGCCTTCGCGTATGTTGGGGACGGGCGGTTCTTCAAACTTCGGCTCTTCGAATTTCGGCTCTTCCGCCGTCGGTTCTTCTATAGTAAATTTCTCGCTCTCGAAAGTTGTTTCCGTGTCGGTTAAACTATCCGAAAACGCGTTCTCTTCGGGCTCTGCGGCGGGCGCGTCGTCCGCGGCGACGTATCTTGCGCTGAACTCTTCCGCGCGAACTTTAGCGTCGCTCTTATACTTGTCTTCGTGCTCTATCATAGGAATTTCTTCGCTATCCGCACTCTCTTTTTCAGGCTCTTCGTCCTTTCTTACAGGTATATAGTCCGAAACGCGCGCACCTACGGAGTTTTCGGAAAAATTACGTTCTTCAACGTTGATTTTCGCGGGAGTTTTGATATATTCGATTTTCTTTTGCAAATCGCTGTTGTATTTGTCCGAATAGGTCTCGGCGTACGCGCTGACGTTCAACGAATTTACTGAAGAATCCACGGTGAAAGACGAACCTTCGTCCTTTGCCATTTCGCGCTTGGTCTTAAAAGAAAAATCCTTGCTGTTGCTAACGAAAAGGCGCTGTTCTTTTTTGGCGTTTTTATAGGTCTGCCGTTCGGGTTGCGGCGCAAAATCGTTTTCGACGTTCTGCGCGGGTTCTGCGGAGATGCCATCTACAGTTTCGTTTTTCACGAAAGTGCTGCGGAATTCCCTGTCCGACGAAACGGGCTTACCGCCCTTTATAATATCGGCTACGAAAAAATACACGTCTATGCCGAAAATAACCGCAAGCACGACCGCGCTACCGACTACGGTTAAAAGCGATTGCAGAAAATACGCGATAAGCGCCGCGGCAACGCCGCCTGCCGAAAAGGCGTTCCCGCCAGCGGAATATGATACCGAAATATATTCGCCGTACGATAAACCCTGATGCGCACCCATAGAAATTACGTGTGCGAACAACGCTACCGCAAGAATAGCGAAAAATATTAGCGCCTTGCGTTTAAAAGACAGATTGAATTTTTTGTCGATAACAAGCATTGCACCTTTAAGCGCCGCATAAGCCGCCAAAGGATAGGCGAAATACCCGAAAACGCCCATTAAAAATTCACGCACGTACATGCCTGGTGCAGAAAAAACCGCGTCGCCCGTTATTATGCAAACCAAACAAAGCGTAGCGAAAAGAACAATTACCACGCCTAAAGTTTCTTTAGTAAAAACGGCGGAAGCCGTTTTGTTTTTTTTGTTGCTCTGACGTTGACTGTTCACAATTTTTCTCCTCCCCGTTATGTTTTAATTATATCAAAAAAAAGTGCTTTTTACAATAATTTTTATATTAAAAAATAATTTAAAAAAAGCCTGCCGCAACCTTTAAGGTTGCGGCAGGCTTTTTAATAAACTGCTTATACCGTTTTACGCGTTTACTCTATATTTATGCGTCTGGACGGTATTTGTTTGGCTTCTTTAGGCACTGTCAACGATAAAATGCCGTTATCGTATTTAGCCTTTACGTCCTCTTCCTTTACACCTTCGCCCACGTAGTAAGAACGACTGCAGGAATAATTCCTTTCCCGTCTTACGTAATTGTGCTCATCCTCTTCTTTATCCTGCTTTTTGGCTTCGATTGTAAGATATCCGTTCTTTATCGATACGTTTATATCTTTCTTGTCAAATCCCGGCAGGTCAACCTGCATTTCATATCCGTTTTCCGTTTCCTTGATGTCGGTACGCATATCCGCCGCGGACATGCCGCCGTAGAAAAACGGTTTGAAAAAATCTTCGAACGGATTATTCCAAATATCCATAAACCCGTCGTTCCCTTCATGTCTTCTCGATAAATAGTTTTTCATAATACATACCTCTCTTTTTTTATTTTTTTAGCAGTCTTACTTTAAGATTGTTAGCGCTCTTTCCTTTCAACTGCTAATTATAATTATACGCATTGAAAGCGGTTTGTCAATAGTTTTACGAAAAAAATTTTAAAAAAATTAAAAATTTTTCGGGCGAAGAAAACTCTTCGCCCGAAGTATTGCCTAAAAAATAAAAAACAAACTGTAAAAATTACGATTTTATTTCGATTTTAAAGTTTTTATTATATGTTCCGCATACGCGCGCGCAACGTTTACGCCCGTTATCCGCTCTATTTCGGATATAAACGCGTTGGAATTGACTTCGCACACGTAGGGCGCGCCGTTTTCCCCGAACAACAAGTCCACGCCGCAATAATCAAGCCCTAAAACGCAAGCGCATTTTTCCGCGGCGGCTATAAATTCCGCGCTCGGCTCGTACTTTCTTCCCTTACCGCCAAGGGCTATGTTAGAACGGAAATCGTTTACGTTTTCGCGTATCATGGCGCACAAAAACTTGCCGCCTATAACTATCATACGCACGTCCGTGCCCGTCCTGAAAGGGATATATCTCTGATAAATATGCGGTTTTAACTTCAGGGTTTCGGCAAGCGTTTTTAACTCCGAAAAGTCGTCTGCCTTATACACACCCTTACCTTTTGAACCGAAACTTTCTTTCACGATAACGGGATAGCCGATTTTTTCCGCGACGGTATACAGCGTTTTTTCGTCGATTTCCGAGTAAGCGTTATAGCACACGGGCGCAAAAACCGTTTCGGGAATATTAAGCCCCGCCCCCGCAAGCGCGATATACGTTTCGCCCTTATCGTCGCAAGTACGTATGGCGGCGTGGGAATTGAAAAGCCTTACGCCCGACTTTTCAAGACAGGCGGACAAATACTTGTCTTTATCCAAAAACACGGCAAAATCGCAAGAAAGATTTTCCCGTATTTTGCCGTCCGAAATATAATTTTTAAGATACCCGTCGGAAACTATATGAGCACTTACGCCGAACGTAGCAAACTCGTCTTTAAGCCGCTTTGCCTGATGCACGCTCTCTTTCGGTTCTCCGAAGGGATTTACGCAGATTATTCCTTTCATATTAAAACAATCCGACGATTTTTCCGTTCTCGTCCACGTCGATATTTTCCGCCGCGGGAACTTTAGGAAGCCCCGGCATCGTCATTATATCCCCCGTAAGCGCTACTATAAAGCCCGCCCCCGCCGAAACTTTTACGTTTCTTACCGTTATTTTGAAAGCGGTAGGCGCGCCGAGTTTGTCTTTATCGTCGGAAAAAGAATATTGCGTTTTCGCTATGCATACGGGCAAGTTTCCGAACCCTAACGCCGTCAGTTTTTCTATCTGTTTTTTCGCGTCGGCGGTAAAATGCGCGCCGTCCCCACCGTAAATATTGATTGCTATAGACTTGATTTTATCTTCTATAGAAGAATTTAAGTCGTAAGAATAAGTAAACCCGTTGGGTTTTTCCGCAAGTCTTACGACTTCTTCCGCAAGGGCAATACCGCCTTTGCCGCCCATAGCCCAAACGTCGGACAATACTACGTTTACGCCGAGTTTTTTACACTCTTTTATAACGAGTTCTATTTCGCCGTCAGTATCGGTCGGAAATCTGTTTACCGCGACTACGGCGGGCAGTTTATACACGTCTTTTATATTGTGCAAGTGCCTTAAAAGATTAGGCAGTCCGTTTATAAGCGCTTGCGTATTTTCCATATTAAGGTCGGTTTTTTTAACCCCGCCGTGCATCTTAAGTGCGCGAACGGTTGCGACTATTACCACCGCCGCGGGGCGTAGCCCTGCTACCCTGCACTTGATATCTAAAAACTTTTCCGCACCCAAATCCGCGCCGAAGCCCGCTTCCGTTATGCAATAATCGGCAAGTTTTAATGCCGTTTTCGTGGCGATAACCGAATTACAGCCGTGCGCGATATTCGCGAAAGGTCCGCCGTGCACTATTGCGGGCGTGCCTTCCAAAGTCTGAACGAGATTAGGCTTTAATGCGTCCTTTAACAGCGCCGCCATCGCACCCTGCGCCTTCAGGTCGCCCGCGGTTATAGGCTGTCCGTCCATATTATAAGCGACTATGATTTTAGCAAGTCTCGCTTTCAAATCGCTTAAATCACGCGCAAGGCAGAATACCGCCATAATCTCGGAAGCGACTGTTATGTCAAACCCGTCTTCACGCATAACTCCGTCGGTCCTTTTACCCATACCGTCGACGATTTTGCGAAGTTGGCGGTCGTTCATATCCAAAGCGCGGCGGAAAGTTATGCTTTTAACGTCGATATTTAAAGCGTTGCCCTGATAGATATGATTATCCAGCATAGCGGCAAGCAGATTGTTCGCAGCACCTATCGCGTGGAAATCGCCCGTAAAATGCAGGTTTATGTCTTCCATAGGGATAACCTGCGCGTAGCCGCCGCCCGCCGCGCCGCCTTTTATACCGAATACCGGACCTAAAGACGGTTCGCGCAGCGCCACGACGGTGTTTTTGCCTATTCTACGCATAGCGTCGGCAAGCCCTATCGTGGTGGTGGTTTTACCTTCGCCCGCAGGCGTCGGAGTTATGGCGGAAACCAAAATAAGTTTCCCGTCGGGATTTTTATTGTCTTTAAGAAATTTTAAATCTATTTTCGCTTTATAATTGCCGTACTGTTCTATATATTCGGACGGTATGCCCGCAGTTTTAGCAATTTCCAGAATATGTTTGGGTTTTACGGAATTTGCGATTTCTATATCGCTTTTAACGTTCATTTGTTTCTCCTTAAAGTAGCAAAGTAAAAAGTCAATCGGAAACGTATTACCCTTTTTTCCACGTACGCGGCACGAAAAGAATAATTATCGGGAAGATTTCTAATCTTCCCGCAATCATAACGAAAGACAGGAGTATTTTAGAAAACGGCGAATACGCCGCATAAGACGCCATAGGACCGACCATTTCGGTTATACCCGGCCCTACGTTGCTTATGCACGCGAGCGTTGCCGAAAAATTATCGAACACGCCCCCTATATCGAACGATAAAATCAGAGTACACACGCACGCAATAGCAATATAAAGTATAAAATACGTCAACACGCCGCGTTCCGTTTCCTGCGAAAGGGTTTTACCTTCGAACTTAACGGACACGACCGCACGCGGGTAGGTCATTCTGCGTATATTCGCTTTAGCGGAACGCGCAAGGATACAAAGCCGCGCGACTTTCATACCGCCACCCGTCGAACCGCCGCTTGCGCCTATTACAGTCAAAAACAACAGTATTCCTTTTGAAAGCGCAGGCCACGTGGCAAAATCGGTCGTCGCAAAACCCGTCGTAGAACTTACCGTATTCACTTGGAAGAAAGAGTAGCGCATCGCTTGCCAGAAGTTGGTTATGCTGTCAAGCGTAAACAGTATGTTAAGCGCAATCGTGATAGACGCCGTAAGTATCATAACGACGTAAACCGTAAGTTCTTCGCTCTTTAAGGCTTTTAAGATATTGCCCGTAAGTATAAGATAGAAAATATTGAAATTTATGCCGAATAAGAACATAAACGCGGCGACGACCATTTCAATGTACACGCTGTCGTAGTACGCTATGCTACCGTCGTGCACGCCGAAACCGCCCGTGCCCGCGGTGGAAAAAGCGGTCAAAACCGCGTCGTAAAAACTCATACCACCGAGCAAAAGAAGTAAGGCTTCGAACATAGTCAGCACTACGTAAATACCGTAAAGTATCCGTGCCGTATGGCGCATTTTACCTACGAGTTTGCCTGCGGAAGGTCCGGGAGATTCCGCGCGGAACACGTACATAAGCCCCGCCCCAGCCGTCGGCAAAATCGCAAGAATAAACACAAGCACGCCCATACCGCCAAGCCAATGGGTAAGTATGCGCCAGAACATAATGGACTTTGCCATACCTTCTACGCTGTCAAGCGCGCTAGCGCCCGTCGTGGTAAAACCCGAAGCCGTTTCAAACAGCGCGTCGGCAAAGCCCGTAATTTCGCCCGAAATTATAAACGGCAAGCACCCGACGACGGAAAGCACTATCCACGCGAGTGCGACTATTACAAAGCCTTCTTTCGCGTAAATAGAGCCGTCTTTTGTCTTGATAGCCGACAGCGGCGCGCCTATTACGAACAGCCCCGCCATCGGAATAAGAAAACTTAAATATGAATTTTCGTTAAAATATACGCCTACCAGCAAAGGCACGAGCATAAGTGCCGCTTCGATAAGCAGTGCCTTGCCGAGTATGCTTAAAACCACTTTATAATTCATAGTTTATTTTTTTAATGTTCCCGCCCTGAAAATATCGGACAATCCGCCGATTTGTTTTAATGTCGTCGCGACAATGATTTTATCGCCTTTACGGATACACGCGTCTCCCGAAGGGAATATATATTCGCCGTCTCTTACTATTCCGCTGACAAGCACGTCTTTCTTTATTTTAAGTTTAGAAAGCGGCACGTCTTCTTTGTCGAACTCGTCGCCCACCGTAAACTGCAACGCTTCTACCTTATCGTGCAGAATATACAGCGCGTCCATCTGTCCTTTGATTTCCGTCTGCGCCGCGCGCACGAACATTATTATTCTGTTCGCTATAACCGTTCTCGGCGACAGCACCGTGTCAAGCCCGAGTTTTTTGACCATCTGCGATACGGACGGTCTGTCGACTTTGGTAATTATCTTATCGACGGACTTTTGTTGCGCGTAAAGGGAGATAATAACGTTCTCTTCGTCCATACCCGTTAAGGTAATGCAACCGTCGCTGTCTTTTAACCCTTCTTCGTCTAAAATACTCTGGTCCGTTCCGTCGCCGCAAAGCACCGTAGCGCCCGTAAGTTCGGCGGAAAGTTCTTCGCACCGCGCTTTGTCAGATTCTAAAATTTTGACCGACACGCCTTCTTCTAACAGCTCTTTCGCAAGATAATACCCTATCTTACCGCCGCCGATTATAAATACAGATTTGGCGCGCGGTTTGAAAATGCGAAGTTTTTTACAAAAAGCCGCAAGTTCGCTTTCGGTTGCGATTATAAACGTCGCGTCGCCCCGTTCGATAACGAAATCCCCGCGCGGAATAAGCACTTTGTCGCCGCGTTTTATCATACAGAACAGCAGTTTGTAGCCGTATTCCGCCGATATCTCTTTAAGCGATTTGCCTATAATCGGATTGCCTTCGTTTATATCGAATTCCACCATAAGCGCTTTGCCGTCGGCAAAACGTTCCACGTTCTTCGCCGAAGGGAATTTCAACACCTGCGCTATTTCAAGCGCCGTCTGCAATTCGGGATTGAACGCCAGGTCAAGCCCTAAATATTCGCGCATACTGTCGATTTCCGCAAACAGTTGCGGGTCTCTTACTCTCGCTATGGTCTTTTTTGCGCCGAGTTTTTTGGCAAGCACGCAGCAAAGTATATTAAGTTCGTCGCGCGAAGTACAGGCTATCAGAAAGTCCGCGCCGAAAACCCCCGCGTCAAGCAATATTCCGCGTTCCAGCCCGCTGCCGACTATTCCGTTTGCATCATAATTATTAACGACGAAATCCACCCTACTTTCTTCTTTGTCCACGACTATTACATCGTGCCCTTCTTTAACAAAATCCTCTATTAACGTTGCGCCGATTTTGCCTGCGCCTATTACGATAATTTTCATACAGTATTATAATAAGCATTTTTTTTATAATTGTCAAATCGTTTTAAAATAAAGCGGCTTTCTTTATGAAAACCGCTGTCTTTAGTTGAAAATTTTAATATACTATTTTCCGTTTTATAACCCGTTTTTGCCCTGCCGCAAGCGGACTGATGCCGTTTTTTTGCCTGAAATCCGTCTTATCGTCTATTGCGTCTGGCAAATTCGTCCAGGGCTCTATACAAACCATGCACGCGGTTTTCGGTCGCCAGAACAAAAGATTTTTAAATCCTTTAAAATACGTTGTCGCTACCGTTTCGCCGCCGTTTTTCACGAGTTTACACCATGAAGAACGAACACCTTTGAAAATAAGCGTGTCGGAATTTTCAATCGGCATGTCTTTGAATTTTAAAAACTTGCTTTTAGGATATTTGCGGGTTTCACCTGTCAAACACCTGTCGGCGTTGGAATAAAGCCTTAATAAAGTTTCTTCTTTTTCAAATTCTATAAAGTATTTGTCAAGCGACTCGTCTATATTAAACGATTCGTGCCCGCCGCAACCTAAAAACATCTCCGCGTTGCCTTTGTTTTCGACCGTATAATCGATATATAGCGCAGTTCCGCGCACGCTATAGCGCACGGTAAACGTAAAGTCATACGGATAAAGTGCTTTAGTGTTTTCGTTTGAAGAAAAGGATAAAACGAGCTCTTTTTCCGTCTGAGAAACAAAATTAAACTCGTTTCGTTTTAAAAATCCGTGTGGCGGTACGTTATAGTTTTTTCCGTCGATTATTACCGCACAATGTCCGCAAAAAGGAAACAGTAGCGGCGAGTGCCCTGCCCAAGAACCGTCTTCGTTTTGCCAAAGCATTTCCTTGCCGTCTTTTTTAATACTGTTAAGTTCCGCGCCTAAAGAGTCCACGGCTACGGAAAACCTTTTATTTCCGATAACGTAAAGCATAGTTCACTCCTTTATTTGTTAAAAATATTTTACTATGTTTCCAAAAGAATTGCAACTTTTTATACAGCGCTTAACGGTATAAAACAGAAAAATAAAAAAATAGTAAAAACAGCGCGAAAACAGTTGAAAAATTTTTATTATTTTGATACAATACAATAGCAATTTGATTTTAGGGGTATCGCCAAGCGGTAAGGCAACGGACTCTGACTCCGTCACTTCGTTGGTTCGAATCCAGCTACCCCTGCCAAAACGGCATTTTTAACGCTTTTCCGGGCAAAAAATGCCGTTTTTTCGCGCCCTTTTTCCCGCAAAGGGAACTAAAAGGGGACTAACGGCGGCGCTTTCGTTAGATATAATCTACCTTAACAAAAAGACGGTTTTCACCGTCTTTTTGTTTTGCGTCTACTATAATTTCTCCTGAATAAAACTTATTACACTCACAGAGAAACAACTATTTAAAATTTTTCTTTTTAACTTTTATACTAAAGAATCTACCTTTGCTACGAGTGAAACAAGTTGTTCTTTATAAAAGTCTATTTCTTTCTTCATTGTTTCGTCGTTCAATCCCCCGCGGCGAATACTTCTGCGTAAAAGCCGCATAAAGCCGATAATCTTCGCTCTGTTTTCCGCTTCGGTAAACTTTTCTTTATCGCTCGTGCCTATATATTTTATGAGCGATTTTTCCCAGACTTTGACCGCTAATTCGTGCGGAATACCTAAAAACGACGCGGAAACACTATAATCCAACGAAGAAAAACCTTCGTACGCGTTAAACATAGAACCGAGTTCGAAAACGGGATTGCCGACGCAAAGCGTATCCATATCGATAAGCAAAACTTCTCCGTCCTGCATCATAACGTTTTTAAGGTGATAATCGCCGTGCATCATACGGTTGCTCTTTGGAACGGCTTTAACAAGCGAAAGCAATTTTTCACCCGTTTTTTCGGGCAAATAGTCTTTATCGAACTCCGCCCATTTTACCGCCGTTTCTCTCATATCCGGCATATCGCCTTCTTTCACTTCCGTTCCGTGTATTTTCTTTAACAGGTCTACGTACAAATCCAGATAATAATCGAGTTTATCGGGTTCAGCCAGAACGAGTTTTGCAAGCGACTTGGCGTTTAAACACTCGAACACCGTGCCGTAGCCTTCGCCCACCCTTACTATATCGTAAGAAATCGCCGTGGGAATACCCAAAACGAAGGCTTTTTTGGCAAGGTCGCGTTCCCTTTTTATATCGCCGAAACTGTCGGGGTTCAAATAAACTTTTACTATCGTATCGTCGTTTATTCTGTAAACTTTACCGTTCGCGCCCTGACCTATTACTTCCGCACCGTCGAGCGAGATGCGGCGGTAGGCTTTTTTTATATCTATCATTTCGGTAAAACCGGTCATCTCGAATATTTCATACACGTCAGAACTTGCGTTTATAACGCTGAAATTCTGCTCGGATTTTTTAAGCCTTAACACTATTCTTAAACCCGCCGAAGATATGTATTCCAGATCGTCCGCGTCCAAAACAAGAGTTTCGTGAGCATTTGCGGAACGTATATCCGAAATTTCCTTTTCCTTTGCATCCGCGTTTGACGAATCTATCCTGCCGTCTAAAAACACGGTAAGAGTGCCGTTTTCGTTTTTACTGTCCATTTTTTTGTTCTCCTTATCTGTTTATCTATCGGTTTCGCCGAAAACTAAATCCATTATCGTTTCATATTCTCTGAAAGCCGCCGTTTCGTTAAAGTCTGCCCTTAACGCGTCGGCAACGCTTTGATAATACCATTTGTGCTTTTGCTTGTCCTTTTCGTGGAATTCGCACCATATCCCGTCCCCGCGGCGCAAGTACGCGTTATATATCGAACGCATATTTGAAAGTTTATCGCTAAGCCACAGCATTTTTACGGCTTTATCTTCGGTCTCTCGTAAATGCGCAAGCGTTTCTTCCTTTCTTATTTGCCACGTTTTTTCTGGCGGAAGGTTTGCCCGTTTATTTTCGGTTTCCGCGCCGACGAGTTCGGCAACTCTTTTGCCGAACAGTTTTTCTATCTCGTCAATGGTATGCCCCGTATCTTCCGCAACGTCGTGCAAAACGGCGGCGCAAATAACGTCTTCGTCCGAAGTCAGCCCCGACGCGATTGACGCCGTTTCAATCGGATGCAGAATATACGGCGCATCCGTCAGTTTGCGTTTTTGCCCCGCGTGGGCAGATGTTGCAAAATTTATCGCTTTTTCTATTTTATTCAAAATTTTTCTCCGTTATAAGAACGTTTTTCCCGTTTTCGAAACGGTATTCTATTTTATCAGTCAGTTTTTTGGTCATAAATATACCAAGTCCGCCTATTTCACGCTTGTCTGCGGAAAGGGTTAGGTCGGGGTCGGGTTTTTCAAGCGGATTGTATCGCTTCCCGCCGTCCGTAAATACGATTCTTACTTTATCATTAAAAACTTCACAGGATATTTCCACGTCGCCCTTATCCGGAGCATACGCATAGTGCGCCACGTTTACGAACACTTCTTCGACGAAAAGTTCGGTTTGCCGCACGAATTTTTCCGTGCAGCCCGTATTCTTCAAACAATCCTTGATAAAGTCAATCGCTTTATAAAGATTGTCGTCTTCGGCGGCGAGCCGTATGCTTTTGCCGCTTTTCCCCTTATACTCGAAACACAGCATAGTTATATCGTCGAACTGCGGCGCGTCCCCCGTAAATTCCGCTACGTTTTTACGCACGGTTTTTATTATACTTTCGGGCGAACCGTTTTTATCCGAATTTAACGCTTCAACCATCCTGTCTATCGTAAACAATTTATTCTCGCTATCGGTTGCTTCGGGCACGCCGTCGGTGTAAAGGAACACCTTATCGCCTTTATTCAAAGTTATTTCAAAATTACTATATTGCGCCCCGTCAAAAGCGCCTATGGCAAGCCCGTGTTTGCTCTTTTCTATTTTAAAATCGTTGCCGCAAAGCGCGAAAGCGGGATCTTCGTGTCCGGCGTTTGCAAAGGTGAGTTTGCCAGTAGAAATTTCAAGTATGCCTAGCCATACGGTGATAAACATTTCCGCCTTATTGTGCGAACATATTCTTTCGTTTACTACCCTTAAAATTTCCGCCGGCGTTCCGCCTACCTGCGAACGTTCGTTGATTAAAATTCTCGATACCATCATAACAAGCGCGGCGGGCACGCCTTTCCCCGACACGTCCGCCATAACAAGTACCAAATGGTCGTCGTCAGTCATAAAAAAGTCGTAGAAGTCTCCGCCCACTTCCTTTGCGGGTTCCATTTGAGCAAAAAGATCGAATTCCGTGCGGTCTGGAAACGCGGGGAAAACCGACGGCACAGACCCTTCCTGAATTAAACTTGCAATTTTAAGTTCCGTGCCCATGCGTTGTTTTTCGGAAATAACGGACGAAAGATTTTCAATGTATTTAAGCGTTTCTTCTTCCATCTCTGAAATAGATAGAGCGAGCGAAGAAATTTCGTTAATTCTGCTTAAATTGCCCGAAAGCGGCGTTTCGGGCGCGCTGTTTTCCTGCGAAAACCTTGCCGCTTCCGAATTTATCCTTTTAATGGGATTTACGAACTGTTTTCTCATAAAAAGCGTAGACGCGATAATAGATAAAACCGCAATCGTCAGAGTAAAGCAACCGACAAGTACGAGATAGTCTCTACGCCCTTCAACCAGTTCCGCCATAGGGCGCTGAGCGCACATAAGCCCCGCTACCGTTCCGTCCGTCTTATAAAGCGGAATAATCGCAGTAATGTGCGGGGGCGCGCCGTTCAAATTCGTCGTTCTCGTTATTACGGCGCTCTTTCTGCCGTTATAGTACATATCTTTATATATGTTCTGATATTCGTTGTCGGAAGTTTGGGACGTAGCGACTATTTTACCTATTTCCCACGCCGTATACGGGCTGTTCTTATTCGGGCAGTTGAAAACGGAAGTATAGTGTTCGTAATCGGACGTATCTACCGCAATTACGTAAATTACGGTAGTCTCCTGTTTGTCGCAAAGGATATTAAGGTATGCAAGGCTTTGAAGGTATTCGCTGACCAACGCCGTGTCTTCTTCGTCTAAAATACTCTGTTTGTTTTCAAGATATGCGTCGATATTATCCGCTTTTACAAGTTCCGCGGCGGTACTCGCGGTATGAATAGCGGAATCGGTATATTCTTTTGTCAATGAATCGGTAAATTTAAGGTAGCCGATAGCGCTTACCACTATGCAGAAAATAAGTAAAAGCACGGTCGTTGCCGCTATAATATTGAAAGATAAACTGTTGAAGACTTTTTTTAGTTTTTTCATTATCGGTAGTTATTTCATTATGATTTCTTTATCATTTGTAATTATATTATATTATTTATTTGTTGTCAATTCGTAGCGTAAATTTATAAAGCGCCCGTTCCGATTTTTCTCGGAACGGGCGCTGTTTTTAAGTCCTTTTTCTTTTTTCACAGTAAACGCATCGGCAAACGTTTGCGCTTTTATCCACTACCTTAAAAAGGCTTTCAAGTTCCTGTTCGGTTTGGGAAATACACCGCGGATTTTCACACTTTGACGCTGAACGGATTATTTCCAGCCCATAAAGCAAATCTTCTTTCACGGGGTTTTCCGCTTCGCCTAAAAGTTTAAGAATAAGCGCCATACGCATATACTTGCCGTTTTTGACCTGTTTAAAGTAGCAGGCGCGTTTATCCCCGTCGATTTTAACGCTTATCTCGTTTACTCGCGGTAGCGGGTGCAACACGCACGCGTCTTTCTTTGCCGCTTTCATCTTTTCTTCTGTTAAAATATACGCGTCTTTAAGCCTTTCGTACTCTTTCTCGTCGCTAAACCGCTCTCTTTGCACTCTCGTCATATACAGTACGTCGAGTTCGGGCAGCGCTTTTTCAAGGTCGCCCGTTTCTTCATATTGCATACCCGTTTTTTCAATAACGCCCATTTTCATATAGTTTGGCAGTTTCAACTCTTCGGGCGAAATAAGTACGATTTTGACGTTCTTATATCTTGACAGCGCCGTTATTAAAGAGTGCACCGTCCTGCCGTATTTAAGGTCGCCGCAAAAGCCGACGGTAAGATTATCGAACCCGCCCTTTTCGCGATATATGGTAAACAAATCGGCAAGCGTCTGCGTGGGATGACAATGCCCGCCGTCGCCCGCGTTTATAACGGGTACGTCGGCGCTATTTGCCGCCACGAACGCCGCGCCTTCCTTCGGCGAACGCATAGCGATTATGTCCGCATATGCGGAAATTACCTTTACGGTGTCCGCCACGCTTTCCCCTTTAGCCGCCGAAGACAGCGCTTCCCCGGGGACTGAAAGCACGTTGCCGCCGAGTTCATACATTGCCGCTTCAAAGGAAAGGCGGGTACGCGTAGACGGCTCGAAAAACAGCGTCGCTATCTTTTTACCCTTGCATTTTTCCGAATATTTTGCGGGGTTTTCCGCAATATCTTCGGCAACGCTTATCATCTCGTCTATCTCTTTTCGCGACAGGTCGGAAATATCAATTAAACTTCTCATTTATATTACCCCTTTATCCAACTTTCGTCCGACGGATTATCCCTGAACGTTAACAGCCTTTTTACGTCTTTTTCGCTTATATATCCGTTCTCCGCCGCAACCTTCGCTATCACGTCGAAGTTTGTCAGCGACACGTTTTTAACCTTTGCGGCGGCAAGCCGTTCTATCCCCTTTTGCATACCGTATGTGAAAATGCTGGCAACGCCAAGTACGTCCGCACCCGCTTCGCGTAAAGCGTCCACAGTATCTATAACGCTGCCGCCAGTTGAAATAAGGTCTTCTATTACAACGACTTTTTGCCCCTTTTCAAGCCTGCCTTCTATTCTGTTCTGCCTGCCGTGGTCTTTAGCACCCGAACGCACGTAGCCCATAGGAAGCCCTAATATGTGCGCTGTTATCGCCGCGTGCGCTATCCCCGCGGTGGACGTGCCCATTAAAACTTCCGCCGTAGGATATTCTTTGCGTATTAAGTCCGCAAGCCCGTTTTCGACTATAAGTCTTATATCGGGCGCGGTAAGCGTTAAGCGGTTATCGCAATACACGGGACTTTTAATTCCGCTTGCCCATATAAACGGTTGTTCGGGGCGAAAGAACACCGCTTTAACCGAAAGCAACGCTTTAGCAACCTGTTCACTTAATTTCATATTTTATCTCCCTTTAATTTCCCAAAAATTCCTTAACGCACTTAAAATATGCCGCCACGGGGTCAAAAGCCGCCGTAATGGGGCGACCTACCACTATGTAGTCTGAACCCGCTTTTCTTGCGGCGGCAGGCGTCATTACCCGTTTTTGGTCGCCCACATCTCCGTCTTCAAACCTTATCCCCGGGGTGATTGTCAAAAAGTTTTTGCCGCAAGTTTCGTGTACCCCCGCCGCTTCTAACGGCGAACACACTATTCCGTCAAGCCCAGAGGCTTTAGCGGAAAGCGCGTAATGCATAACCACGTCTTTTATGGGTTTATCTATCAGTAAATCGCGGTGCATACTCTCTTCGTCGGTAGAAGTCAGTTGCGTTATCGCAACCAAAAGCGGACGCGTTCCGTCCTTACGGCGAACGCCTTCAAGCCCCGCTTTCATCATATTGATTGTTCCCGCGGCGTGTAAATCCAAAATGTCCGCGCCGAGTTCCGATATGACAGCCATACTCTTTTTTACCGTATTCGGTATATCGTGCAATTTAAGGTCAAGAAAGATTTTATGCCCGCGCTTTTTTACTTCGCGCACTATATCAGGTCCTGCCGAATAAAACAGTTCCATACCGATTTTTACGAACGGTTTTACGTCCTTAAATAAATCCAAAAATTCCAAAGTCTTCTTTGCGCCGTCGAAGTCGCACGCAATTATTACGTCTTTTGCCATTACGCTTTACCCCTTATTTCGTCTAAAGTTTTTATTCCGTACTTGTCCATCGCGGCGGGCAGATTTTCTATAATTTCCTTGCACGCGAACGGGTTTATAAGGTTCGCCGCGCCGACTTCCACCGCCGTCGCCCCCGCTAAAATCATTTCTAAAACGTCTTCCGCGCTTGATACCCCGCCCATACCGACGACGGGGATTTTCACAGCCTTACTTGCCTTATATACCATATTTAAAGCGACGGGAAAAACCGCGGGACCGGACAGCCCGCCCGTAATATTGTTCAGCACGGGCTTACGCGTTTTTAAATCTATACGCATACCTACGAGTGTGTTTATAAGCGAAATCCCGTCCGCCCCCGCGTCTTCTACCGCCTTTGCTATTTCGGTTATATCCGAAACGTTGGGCGAAAGTTTTAATATAACGGGTTTTTTGACCGCTTTTTTCACCGCGCCCGCAACCTGCGCCGCAGAAATAGCCGAAGTGCCGAAAGAAAGCCCGCCGCCGTGCACGTTGGGGCAGGATATATTTACTTCCAGCCAACCTATTTCGTCAACCTTGTCTAAAAGTTCGCACACCTTGACGTATTCTTCTATAGAAAAGCCGCTGACGTTCGCCATAACTTTTTTGCGGAATACTTTTTTAAGTTCGGGCAGTTCTTCCGCAATAACTTTATATACCCCGGGGTTTTGAAGCCCCACGGAATTAAGCATACCCAAAGCGCACTCCGCAATACGCGGCGTATCGTTCCCGAACCTCTCCGAAAGCGTAGTGCCCTTAAAAGAAAACGTGCCGAGCATATTTATGTCGTAAAATTTTGCAAATTCGTAGCCGTAGCCGAAAGTGCCGCTTGCGGGGATTACGGGGTTATCAAGCGTAATACCGCAAAGGTTTACGGATAAATCTTTTACCATAATATTTCCCCCTTTTTAAAAACCGGACCGTCCTTACACACCCTTTTGCTGCCGAACAGCGTTTTGCACGAACAGCCCATACACGCGCCGAACCCGCAACCCATACGCTCTTCGAAAGAAAACTCGCCGTCCGTTATCGTTTTATCGTACACCGCCTTAAGCATAGACGTAGGACCGCAGGCGTAAAAATACGAGTACTTTTCGGGCAACGCATCTATTACAAACCCTTTTTTACCCGCGCTGCCGTCTACCGTGGCGACAAAAACTCGGCAGCCGAGATTTTTAAATTCTTCAACGAAAAACACTTCTTTTTCCGTATTAAATCCGAGCGCTACGCTTACGCTTTTACCCTGTTTGATAAGTCGTTTGGCAAGATTATAGAGCGGCGGAACGCCTACCCCGCCGCCGATAAGCAGCGGCATATCGCCCGCGTTTTGTAAGTCGTACCCGTTGCCGAGACCCGTTAGCATATCGAACTTATCGCCTTTTTTTGCGCGCGATAAAATTTCCGTGCCCTTGCCCACGACTTTATATATAAGCGTCAGGGAGTTTCCGTCGTAATCGCATACGGAAAAAGGTCGGCGCAGATACAGCCCGTCTATTTGTACGTTTACAAACTGCCCCGCGTTAGTTATCCCCGAAGTATCGCACGAAAAAACCGCTTTATAGGTGTTGCGCGCGATGGGCGCGTTTTCGTTAAGTTCCGCCGTTATAACTTTCATTTTTGCGCTGTTTCTCCTTGATTTTTTAAGCGTCTATAGTGGAAATTGTTAGCGTGGTTTCTTCTAAAACGTCCAAAAGCACCCTTACCGTATCGAGCGAAGTAAATATCGTGGTATTGCTCTCAATCGCGTACTTTCTTATTTCGTACCCGTCCGAACGCGCGTCTATTGCCCCCGCCGCCGACGTGTTTATTACGTACGCTATGTGCCCCGAACGGATTTCGTCGCGTATTTCGGTACTGCCGTCGCTTATCTTTTTTAATACGTGCGTGCGTATTCCGTTTTCCTTTAAGAATTTAGCCGTGCCGAAAGTCGCTTGTATATTAAATCCGAGATTGTAAAATCTTTTTATCAGCGGCAGAGCTTCCGCCTTGTCGTTATCGGCAATGGTCGCCAAAACCGTACCGTAATTTTGCAGTTTAGTGCCCGCCGCAATAAGCGCCTTATACAGCGCGCGGTTCAATTTATCGTCGTAGCCTATCGCTTCGCCCGTGGATTTCATTTCGGGCGAAAGATACGCGTCAAGCCCCTTGATTTTATTGAAAGAGAACACGGGCACTTTCACGTAATACCGTTTTTTCTCTTCGGGATAAATTTTGAATATCCCCTGTTCTTTAAGCGTTTTCCCCATTATTACTTCGGTCGCGATGTCCGCAAGCGAATACCCCGTGGCTTTAGATAGAAACGGCACGGTTCTGGATGACCGCGGGTTGACTTCTATTATGTATACCTTTTCGTTATTATCCACGATAAACTGTATGTTATAAAGTCCTTTTATGCCTATCGCAAGCCCGAGTTTTTTGGCGTATTGCAGTATAGTGCCTTTTACCTTGTCCGATATCGAGAAAGACGGGTACACCGAAATACTGTCGCCCGAGTGTATGCCCGTTCTTTCGACAAGTTCCATAATCCCCGGCACGAACACGTCCGTTCCGTCGCAGATGGCGTCCACTTCCACTTCTTTGCCGACGATATATCTATCAACTAAAACGGGCTTGTCTTCGTCTATCTCCACCGCGGTTTTAAGATAGCGGCGAAGCGAAGCCTCGTCGCTTACTATCTCCATCGCCCTGCCGCCAAGCACGAAACTCGGGCGCACCAGAACGGGATAGCCGATTTTTGCCGCCGCGCGCACGCCGTCTTCGGTATTTATAACCGCCGTGCCTTCGGGGCGCGGGATATTGAGTTCCGAGAGCAGTTTTTCATACAGTTCCCTGTTTTACGCCTTATCTATG
>CAMOVY010000002.1 GCA_946627905.1 uncultured Clostridia bacterium | reverse complement strand
CAAGGCACAAAAAGCCGCGCAGGAATTTCACAGGCAGGAACAGTTAAAGGAAAACAAAGCCCTGCGTGAAAAAATCGACGGATTAAGTATAACGATACAGGTCAAAAGCGGCGAAACGGGCAAGTTTTTCGGGAGCATAACCAACAAGGAAATTGCCGACAAATTAGCCGATATGGGAATTATCGTCGACAAAAAGAAAATAGTTATTCAGCCCAACATAAAAACCGCGGGCGTATACCCCGCTTCGGTGCGTATTTCCGCGGAAGAAACGGCCAAAATCACCGTGAATATAATAAACTGACGTTAAAAATTCGGAACGCTTTTTCCCCACGGTTTGCTTAAAAAACGGCAAACGGTGGGGAAATTTGTTTACTGAATTTTTTTCCGTTGACAATTATTTCCTTATCGTATATAATACTATTTACTATGACTAAAAAGAAAAAGACCATAGGATTACGTAAAATAGAAATCGACGGCGAAACCTTTGAACCGAAAATCGTCGGCATCGAAGAAGAATACAATTCGGCTGCCGTTGCGGAAGCGGAAAAGACGGTAAAGGCGCAGGCGGAAGAAAACAAGCAGACGAGTATCGGTAAACAACTCGTTATGACAAAGTTCTTAGGCATAAGCGACGCCGATAAAAATATCGACCGCAGGCAGAAGTTCTTTAAGCGCCTTGTGTCGGTTATTTTCTTGGTTTTCGTTATAGGCGTTCTTGCTTACACCTTTTACGTGGACTTTTTCAGGGCGAGCGAAGGAAAACAAGCCGCATCTTTAAAAGGACTTATAAACAACTTCGAAAACACTTGGTTTTATCTTATATTAGCGATTTTATCCCTTTTCCTTTCTTACCTATTTAAAGGCATAAAACTTTCCGTTATATGCAAATCGCAAACGGGAAAATGGCACTTTAAAACCTGCTTCGAAACGGGCGTTATCGGGCATTATTATAACTACGTAACCCCGCTTGCGGTGGGCGGTCAGCCGTTTGAAATATACCACCTTTCAAAGCACGGGGTGCACGGCGGCGTCGCCGCGTCTATGCCCATTATCGCGTTTTTCTTCTCGCAATTCGCGTTCGTAAGTTTAGGTATAGTATCTCTCGTATTCTTTAACGGCAACGTTTTGAATATCGAACAGGAATTTATAATAAAGTTCCCGCCCATATTCAACGTGCTTGCAATAATCGGGCTGTTCGGATGCATAGCAATGCCCGCGCTCGTCTTAATCTTCTCGCTTTTGCCGCGAATAGGCGCTAAACTCGTTAAATGGTGTACGACAATCGGCGGCAAACTCAAAATCATTAAAGACCCCAAAAAGACCGAGTATAAAACACTTAAAACCATCGTTCACAATTCGGTGTGTATAAAGCGGTTCGCTAAAAACCCCTTTGCGCTGATATCCACTTTAATTCTCGGCGCGGGCGAAACGTTTGCGCTTTGTTCCATCGCGTACTTTACCCTTAAACTGTTCGGGTACGACAACGTAAACGCAAAAGGGTTTATGGAGTGGCTGCAAATAGTTCAACTTTCCATAATCCTTTACGCGTCCATTTCGTTTATACCTACCCCCGGCAATTCGGGCGCGGCGGACCTTTCCTTTTACCTGTTATTCACCGTCGGGGTTAAATTCGCCGGTCTTGCCTTCTCGGCAATGGTTTTATGGCGTATATTGAGTTATTATTCTTACATAATTATCGGCTTTATCTTTACTACCGTAAATCATAAAAAAGACAAAAAGGCGGAATTTTTGGGAATTTCCGATTTGGACGAATAATGAAAAACAATAACGAAAATACGGCAAAAATAACCGATGGGTGCTACCCATCGGTTATTTTATTAATTTTATACGTTTTTTATTTAGCCTGTTTTTGTAAAAGCGCTTTTATATCTTTAAGTAAATCTTCCGTAGTGGGATTTGCTAAGCGCTCCGCCTTGGCTTTTTCTTCGGCTTCTTTGGCTTTCTGCGCCGCCGCCTCTTCTTCTTTTGCTTTTTTATCCGCAAAGTACGCGCTTACCGCCGCTTTATCTTTATAATTTACGCCGCTGGCTTTAAGTTCTTTTTTGTCGGCTTTGGAAAGTCTGCGTTTTCCAACGTTGGTTTTTATCTTTTTATTCGCTTCCGCTATGCGGTTTATGGTTCTTATAATCATAAACAGTACGAACGCTATAAGTATAAAGTTGATAATTGCCGTTATAAACGCGCCCCAGTCGATATAAATCGAGTTGGTAAGGTCGATTACCGTTTCGCCGCTGACAGCGTCTACCGCCGTCGCTTTCTTTAAATACGTATAAATACTGTCAAGTCCGCTGCCGCCCGTGATGATAAGCAAGAACCAGTTGATTATCGGCATTAAAATATGGTTTGTAAGCGCGGAAACTATTGCCGAAAACGCACCGCCGATAATTACGCCGACAGCCATATCCATCACGTTGCCGCGGGATATAAACGCCTTAAATTCACCGAAAAACTTTTTCATACAACTCTCCTTTGGTTTATTTTACGGCTAAACGCCGAATAAGACTTTGGTTAATACCGAGAGAAAAGCAAGCAGTATCAGATACAGCGAAAACCGCCCGAACCTTGCTTTTTTTACCGCGGCAAGCATTACGCCTATCGCGATATAACCAGAAACCGCCGCGGTTATAACCCCGAACAGCATAGGCACGATTTCTATGTCCGCACCCTGCCTTGCGACTTTTACGCCCGAAACAACCGCCGCGCCGAGAATAATAGGAATACTCATCAAAAACGCGAATTCCGCGTTTTTGCCCTTTTCAAGCCGAGCGATAGCGCCGCCCGTTATCACCGTGCCGCTGCGCGAAAGCCCGGGGACAATCGCCAAGCCTTGGAATACACCCATTATTATAGACGATTTTGCCGACAAAGGCAAGGCATTTTGATTTTTTTGGGAGATTTTACCCGCAAAAAAGAGTTCCGCCGCCGTAAAAATAAAAGAAAAAGACAGTAAAACCGCCGATAAAAGCGTGCCGCCCTTATATAAATATTCGATTTTATCCTGAAACAAAAACCCCGCTATTGCCGCGGGCAAAGTCGCTATAAAAAGATATAACAGCGTTTTATACGGTTTAACGAAAAGCCCTTTTATGCTATTAAAAAACACTATGCACACGGGAATAAGCGTTCCCATATGCAACATAATATCGAAAAACAATCCGCCGTCCGTATCCACGTTAAGCCACCGTTCTATAAGTAAAAGGTGTCCGCTTGAAGACACGGGCAGAAATTCGGTAAACCCCTGAACCGCGCCGAGAATAATCGCCTGCCAAATCCGCATATAAAAACCCCCGCAAAATATAATCGGTTATATTTTACGGGGGAAAAAGTCGAATTATTATCGTTTAGCCGTTATCCGCGACAATCATATTCAAAAATTCTTTGACGGCGAAAGTCAAAGTTTCGTCTTTCGGTAGCGCAAGCCCTATCGCGCGCGTAGGCAGGGCGGGACTTGTCTTAATCTCTTTAAGCGCGCCGCTTTCTAACTCGTGGCGCACGAACTCTCTCGGAATACACGCAATCCCTATGCCCGTTTTGGCAAGTTCTATCATAAGTTCTAAACTTGCAAGTTCTATTTCGGGGTGTAAGTGTATGCCTTGCGAGTGCGCGAACGACACTATCGCCTGACGGGTTGCCGTGGAAAGTTCTAGCATAAGTAGCGGATAGTCCTGCAGTTTACGTAAATCCACCGTTTCGCCCATCAGTTCCGAAAACCTTTCGCTTGCGACGAAAGTGTCGTGCAAACGCATAACGGTATTCATCAAACTTATGTCGCTGTCGTCTATCGGCAGATTGACAAACCCTATATCGCCCTTTTTGTTCTTTAAAAGTTCTATCGTTTCACTGGAAGTTCCGTTCTGCAAAATAAGGTTTACGTCGGGATATTTTTCGTGATACTTTTTTATGTACGGCAATAAAAAGTGCGTCGCCACCGTATCGGAAGCGCATATCCTTACCACCCCCGTAGCGGTGTCTTTAAGTTCCGCGTACTTGGACTCGGCGTTTTCAAACAGTTTTAACGCCTGTTCTACGATAGGGAATATCTGTTTGCCGCCCGTTTCCGAAAGTTCCATACCCTTATGCGTGCGGTTGAAAAGTTTGCCGCCCAGGCTTCTTTCAAGTTGCTTTATTGCCTGCGAAACTGCGGGCTGAGAAATGTAAAGTTCTTCCGCTGCCTTGGTTAAACTGCCGCATTTTGCGACGGTATAAAATACTTTATACAGTTCGAGATTAACCATATTTCCCCCTTAGTGCTTTTTACTTGCCTACGCAAAACCGCGAAAAAATGTCGTCTATTATATCTTCCGAAGCGGTCTTTCCCGAAATCTCGCCCAAGTGTTGCCACCCCGCAAGCACGTCCACCGAAAGTATGTCAAGCGGCGTATCGTAAACTGCGGCAAGCGCCGCGGAAAGTTTGTCCGCCGCGTTTTTAAGCGCGCCGTAATGGCGTTCTTCGCACAAAAAGTCGCCGTTTAAGTCCACTTTGCCGATTGTTTTATCGTAAACGGTTTTACGCAAGTCGTCAAGCCCTTCGCCCGTTTTTACGGAAATATATAAATCCGCGCGGGCGTCTTTATAAGTTCCGCAATCGGTTTTATTGATAACCGTTATATGCGGCAAGTCCTTTATAAGCGCGTAAACTTTTTCGTCGTTTTGGTCCGCGCCTAAAGCCGACATCACGAAAATAATTAAATCACTCGCTTTCACCGTCTTTTCGGAAAGGCGAACGCCCAGATTTTCCACGTCGTTTTCGGTGTCGCGTATGCCCGCCGTATCGAAAAGATTAAATCTTACGCCGTTTATATCGATACTGCCTTCTACCACGTCGCGCGTCGTACCCGCGGTATCGGACACTATCGCTTTATCGTAATTTAATAACGCGTTTAAAATAGAACTTTTGCCGACGTTGGGCTTTCCGCAAATTGCAACCTTTACGCCGTTTATAATGCGCGAACCCGTCTTGAAAGACGAAAGCAGCGCACGTATCTCTGAAATAACTTCTTTTAAAGTGTCCGCTGTCTTTTCTCTCGAAGTTTCTTCCAAACCCTCTTCGGGGAAGTCCATATCCGCGTCTATTTGCGAAAGCGCGGCGGTTAACTTTTCCTGCATAGCGCACACTTTTTCGGTAAGCCGTTCGCGGTACAGCGAATAGCCCGCCTTAACCCCGCCTTCCGACTGACTGTTTATCATATCGATAAGTCCCTCGGCGGAAGCAAGGGAAAGTTTGCCGTTTAAAAAAGCGCGCTTGGTAAATTCCCCGTTTTCGGCAAGCCGCGCGCCTGAAGATAAAACTTTACGCAAAACGCCCTGTGCAATCGCCACCCCGCCGTGCGAGTGGAACTCTACCGTATCTTCGCCCGTAAAACTCTTGGGCGCTTTAAAATACACGCACATGCCGAAATCGGAAAATCCGTCGGCAACTATTTCGCCCGCGTACATTTTGTTGGGTTCAAAATCCTTAACGGACGTTTTGCCGACGGGCGTAAACATTTTTTCGGCAATCGCTAAAGGGCTTAAGCCGCTTATTCTTATTACCGCGACGCCCGCGGCGGAAAGCGCCGTCGATATCGCCGCTATATTATCGTTTTTCATTGAAACAAATCGTCGCTTTTACCGTCTTTATCCTTTTTATCGTCCGAAAATTCGCCGAACGGTTCTTCGGGGCGGTCGGAAAACTCCCCGAACGGTTCTTTATCGCTAGGTTGTGCGCCGTACGGCGTGCCGCGCTCGTCCGCGCCGCCGCCCTGATTGTAATATCTGTTGCCGTAAGGCGTAAAGCCGGCGTTATAATAGCGCCTGCGGATATATTCGTTAAAGTCTATCGGTTTGTTGTTGCGGATAACGAACGCAAATACCCCGAATAATCCTAAAAACGAAAGCACCGCCGCCAAAATATAATGTTGCGGCCAGAATTTACGGAATAGCGCGATATACACCGAAACGGTGATAAATATTTCGGCAATACGCAGAATATACCCGAACGCGCTGAAAATTTTTATTATCGTATTGATTGCGGGCGTATCGAAATTATTGACGAAATCCGAACCCGCGGAAATAACCAGCCCTTCGCTTACGTTCAAAGTGAGCGTACCGCCTTCAAGGTAATACGCGACGTAAGGGAAAAATCTTAAAAATTCGGTAATAAACGGAACTATGACCGCAACCGAAAACAAAACGCACGCCCACACCGCGACTTTTTCCGCAGTGGTGCTGAAAAACCGCGCGTTGCCTATAATTTTACAGGCGGTAAACATCCATAAGCACGGTATCCACGCAAAGTACGCTTTTTCTACGCCCTGATTTTTCGCTAACTTATAAAGACCGATAGAGCGCAGAACGTAAAACGCGATATACACCGCTAAAATAATAAGCGATACGGATAAAACCGCACTTCTCGATACCGAATATACCGATTCGCCGCCCGTAGTCGTTTTAATTATAATATTCAACTTCTTCCCCTCCCCTGTTTTTAATAAGCGCGCGCAAAAATCACTTTGTGCTTGGCGGGTTTACCGCAGACGGCGCACTTTTCGGGCACGCCCTCTTCATCGCACATAACGCGCGCCGTCGCCTGCCCCGCTTCTTTTACTTTATCTTCGCACTCGCGGCAGCCGCACCAGCCCGCTTTTACGAAATTTTTGCCTTCTACGCCCTGCAATATACCGTCAAGGCTATCCGCTTCGACGATTTTAGCGTCGCGCCGCTTTCTCGAACTCTCAAGCATATCTTTTTGAATAGTCTTTAAAAGTTCCGCCACCGCGTTGTCTATGCCGCAAATCGGAACTGTCGTTTTTTCCAACGTGTCGCGGCGCATGATAACCGCCACGCCGTTTTCTATATCGCGCGGGCCTATTTCTATCCTTATCGGCACGCCTTTCATTTCCCACTCGTTGAACTTCCAACCGGGGCTCATATCGCGTATGTCCGTTTCCGCGCGCACGCCCGCCTTTTTAAGCAAATCTTCTACTTCCGCGCACTTTTCCATAACGCCGCCCTTGTGCGCCGCAACGGGAATTATAATAGCCTGTATGGGCGCAACGCGCGGTGGCAGAACCAGCCCGCGCTTATCGCCGTGCGCCATTATTACCGCGCCTATCATACGCGTAGAAGTGCCCCAACTCGTAGTGTAGCCGTATTTCAGCGTGCCGTCCTTATCGAGATATTTTATATCGAACGCCTTGGAAAAATTCTGCCCCAAATAGTGCGAAGTGCCCGCCTGCAAACTCTTGCCGTCAAGCATCATCGCTTCCATACCGAAGGTTGCGACAGCCCCCGCAAACTTTTCCTTTTCCGTCTTTCTGCCGCAGAGAACGGGGATAGCCAACACGTTTTCCGCAAACTCTTTATACAGCGCAAGTTTGTTCATCGTCTCTTCCATCGCCTCTTCTTCCGAAGCGTGAACGGTATGACCTTCCTGCCATAAAAATTCGCTTGTCCTTAAAAACGGGCGGGTGGTCTTTTCCCAACGCATAACGTTGCACCACTGATTCATCAAAACGGGCAAATCGCGATAGGATTGCACCCACTTTGAATACATAGTTCCGATAATCGTTTCGCTGGTCGGGCGGATTGCTAAAGGTTCTTCGAGTTTTGCCCCGCCCGCGTGGGTTACTACCGCCACTTCGGGAGCAAAGCCTTCTACGTGTTCGGCTTCTTTGGTAAAATAACTCATAGGAATAAGCAGCGGAAAGTATGCGTTTTTAACCCCCGTCGCCTTAAAGCGTTCGTCCATTTCGCGCTGAATATTTTCCCATATAGCGTAGCCGTACGGGCGTATTACCATCGTGCCTTTGACCGGTCCGTAGTCCACAAGTTCGGTCTTTAACACCACGTCCGTATACCATTGAGCAAAGTTCTCTTCTATATCCGCGATTTCTTTTACGAATTGCTTATCTTTTGCATTTAATTGCGCCTTGGTTTGTTCCATTTTCTACTCCGTTCGCGTTCTGCGCCTGATTTTCGGTATATATTGATATAAATATATCTTATATACATTTTTACCACGGTTTTAAGCGGTGTGTCAAGTTTTTTATATCGTTTTACCTGAAAAGCCTCGAAAAAGGCTTGAAAATACTATTCCGATAATGTTATAATATATCGGTAATATACGGAAAGCATTGTTTTTCGCTACAATAAGGAGATTTTTATGGAAAACGTTAAACAACTTACTGTAAACGCGATAAGGGTTCTGTCTGCTGAAGCCATACAAAAGGCTAAATCCGGCCACCCCGGTATGCCGCTCGGCGCAGCGCCTATCGGCTATTCGATTTTTACGAATATGGTATTCAATCCGAAAGATACCGCGTTTGATAATAGGGACAGGTTCGTGCTGTCCGCGGGCCACGCTTCGATGCTTGACTACTCGCTTTATTATCTTTTCGGGTTCGGTCTTAAAAAAGACGATATTATGAATTTCAGACAACTTGGCGCGCGCACGGCGGGGCATCCCGAATACGGCGTTTGCCCCGGAGTTGAAACCAGCACCGGTCCTTTAGGTCAGGGCGTTGCCAACGCCGTCGGTATGGCGATTGCGGAAAACTATCTCGCCAACAAATTCAATAAAGACGGGTTTAACATCGTCGACCACTACACTTACTGCCTTTGCGGCGACGGCTGTATGCAAGAAGGTATCGAGAACGAGGCGGCTTCCCTTGCGGGTTCATTAAAACTCGGCAAACTGATACTTTTCTACGACGATAACGATATAACGATAGAAGGCAACACCGATATAACCTTTACGGAAGACGTGGCAAAACGCCACGAAGCGCTCGGTTGGCAGGTTATAAAGGTTAAAGACGCCAACGATATAGGCGCTTTAAATCGCGCGATAAAGAAAGCCAAAGCGGAAACCGAAAAACCGTCTTTGATTATCGTAAAATCCGAAATCGGCTACGGTTCGCCGCTTCAGGGCAGCGCAAGTTGCCACGGTGCGCCGCTGGGAGACGAAAACCTTGCTATCTTAAAGAAAAATCTCGGCTGGAATTATGAACCTTTCGATTGCCCCGAAGAAGTGTTTAAGCACTGCAAAAAATTCGGAAACAAGGGTAAAAAAGCCGAAAAGGCGTGGAAAGAATTGTTTAAGGCTTATTCCGAAAAATATCCCGATTTAGCCAAAGAATACGAAACTTGGAAAGCCCGTAAACTTCCCGACCTTGCGAGTATCGACGATTTGTGGAATTTTGAAAAGGACGACGCGTCTCGCGGCTACAGCGCGACGGTATTAAATAAACTCGCTGGCTACGTTCCTTTCCTTATCGGCGGCAGCGCGGATTTAGCGCCCACGAACAAGAGCAATATAAAAGCGCGCGGCAATTATTCCGCAACCCAAAAAGACGGTTCTAATATGCACTTCGGTATCCGCGAACACGCTATGGCGGCTATCGTGAACGGCATCTATCTGCACGGCGGACTTTTGCCCTACTGCGCGACTTTTGCGGTCTTTTCCGACTATATGAAGAGCGCTATGCGTATGTCGGCTATTATGGAACTCCCCATAACCTACATTTTAACGCACGACAGTATCGGCGTCGGCGAAGACGGTCCTACACATCAACCTGTCGAACAACTTGCAGGACTTCGCACTATGCCGAATATGCGCGTTTACCGCCCTGCGGACGGCAGAGAAACCGCGGCGGCTTGGATTTCCGCCATAACGGGCAAACACCCCGCTTGCCTGTTCCTTTCCCGCCAGACGCTGCCTATGCTTGACGGAACGGGTAAAGAAGCGTTTAAGGGCGGGTATATCCTTTCTGACAGCGCAAAGAAAACGCCCGACGTTATTTTAATCGCTACGGGCAGCGAAGTAAGTCTTGCCGTCAAAGCAAAGGCTGAACTTATTAAAGACGGTATTGACGCACGCGTAGTTTCTATGCCTTGTATAGAAGACTTTGAAGCACAGTCCGCTAAATATAAAGAAAGCGTGCTGCCCGCAAGCGTGAGAGCGAGAGTTGTAGTCGAAGCGGGCGCGACCGCCACGTGGTATAAGTACGTAGGTTTAGACGGAAAGGTCGTAGGAATTGATACTTTCGGCACTTCCGCCCCCGCAGGCAAGTTGTTTGAAAAATACGGCTTTACGGTAGAAAACGTAGTTTCCGCCGCAAAAGAAGTTTTGAGTAAATAATTCTGTTTGATTGAAAAAAACCGCCCCGCCGCCGAAATTTTCGGCGGCGGGGCGTTATATTTTAAGCGTTTGCGAACTTATCGTCGTCGAACCCTAAACTTATGCGAAGCGCCACGTTGACTTTTTGCATAGTTAAGGGCGACAGTTCCCCTATCCGTTCTTTAAGTCTTCGTTTATCCAGCGTCCTTATCTGTTCTAAAAGTATCACCGAGTTTTTTACCAGCCCGTAATCCCCCGCGTTTATTTCTATATGCGTAGGCAGTTTCGCCTTGGTCATTTTACTTGTGATGGCCGCGGCGATTATCGTAGGGCTGTATTTATTGCCCGTATCGTTCTGTACTATCAAAATAGGGCGCACACCCCCCTGTTCGCTGCCGACTACGGGGCTTAAATCGGCGTAATACATTTCTCCGCGTTTAATCATAAAGTCCTTTTGCGTAAACCGAATTTCCTTACTTTATTATATGTAAAAATCTTCTGTCCACGCCACCTGTTTATTATGTTCCGATTTTACCCTGCCGCAGAATTTTTATACTTAAAAAACCAAAAAACGAAATAATAAAAAATAAACCCTTATATGCGTTTGCAGTTTTAATTAAAATGTGCTATACTACTTTTACGAAAAAATTGAATAATATTCCGCTTCCTTAGTTAAATGGATATAACAGTCCCCTCCTAAGGGACAGTTGTGGGTTCGATTCCCGCAGGGAGTACCAACGAAAACGGTTGACAAAATTTTGTCAACCGTTTTCTAAAGTCGCCTTGCCACTACGTATTTGCCCGAAACAACTATCATATAAACAGGGCTCCCGAAAAGTATCGAAGAACTTTTCGGGAAAAGGAAAAGCAGGCTGTACCGTCTTTGCTCTTTTGAGTAGCAAAAGAGCAAGACCAAAAAGCCTTGCTCTGACGTGGTGGGGGCGGTAAGGCTCGAACTTATGACCTCATGCATGTCAAGCATGCGCTCTAACCAACTGAGCTACGTCCCCGAACGTTTATCATGATACCATATCCCGCGGTTTTTTTCAAGCAAATTCGAGCGGGTTGCGGTATTTTTTTATTCTAATTCTTCTTTTTCCGCGTCTGTATCGGATACAGGTTTACTTTTCTTTTTGAAAAGTTTAAAAACGTCCAACCTTAATTCACTCAAAAGCGTACCTATAAAAATTATTCCAAATCCCGCCCAAAGCGTAGGCGTTATCTTTTCGTCCCCGATAAGTATAGCGAATATCACGCCGAACACCGCTTCCAAAGAAAGAATTATAGCCGCCTGATTGGATTCGGTAAATTTCAAACCTAAAATTTGCGCAAGTTGCGCGTAAAGAGTACAGACAAGCGTTAAATAAATTACTCTCCACACCTGTTCCGAACCTATTTTGTATGCGTCTATTCCGCAGAACGGCAATTCGAACGCAAGCGAACAGGCGGTAATCAAAACGCCGACAATCAACAGTTGAATAAAAAGCAGTTGCATAACGTCGCTTTTACTTTCGTGAAACTTACCCGTAAACACTATCTGTAGCCCGTAAAAAATCGCACAGGCGAAAGTCAAAGTCGCGCCTAAAATCATATTGTCGTCTTCTTCCGCGCCGGAAATCGCCACAAGCCCTATACCGACGACGCACAGCACGGCAGATATAACGTTATAACTTTTAGGTCTTACGCCGAACATTATCCACATCATAAACGGGCACATAACGCAGTACAGCGAAGTAATGAACGCGTTTTTGCCCGCACCGATATACTTTAAACCCAAAGTTTGCGTAATGTAAGCGCCTGTAAGCACCAACCCTAAAATAGTACCGTGAATAAAAGTTTTTTTATCAATTTTGATGATTTTTTTAAAAAACGCAACGCCTATAATAACTGCCGCGATTAAAAACCTTATCCCGATAACGTATAGCGCGGGTAAAGCGTCTATGGTTTCTTTTAAAATTATAAAAGAACTCCCCCACGCCACGGTTGCCGAAAGGAGTAGAAATTGCCCGAGAAGATTAAGCCCTTTGGTTTTTGAAATCATTTGAACGCCCTGCCGTACGCCGTTATCTGTTCCTGTAAATCTTGCCTTTTACGGGGCAACCGTCTAATTCGCCGTTTGCCGTTATGCTAAAAGAAATTTCTATATCCGCGCTTTCGGAAAGTAATATCATGCCGTAAGAAAAGTCCCTTTCCGAACCGTTTACCTTAAACGAATTCACCGACACGGTGTACTCTTGCCTGTCGTAATCGAGCACGAAATAGCCCGTAATCCCCGAATATTCCAGCACGTATACGCCGCCCGTTTCGCTGACCGAAGTTGCTTCGGGATAATAAATGGTATCCAAAAAATAACGCATAGCCGCTATCTGGTAATCCGCGTAAATATGCGCTTCTTTAAGCGCTTCTTCGGCAACGTATTTGATAGAACGGGCATTGTCCGCCTCCTCGTAGCCGCCGTAGATGTATTTGACGTTTCCGTTTTCGGTAAACCTTACGAAACTGCGAGCGGAAAATCTTCTGTCAATATTATAAGGCAGCACGTTGACGATAGCGCAGTTAAAACCGTAATAATTATCGGTTTCTGCCGTCTGCTCGTTATTCCACCTGTCAACCGTGCATATCTGTACCGCTTTGGCGGCGGTTAGCGCGGATACGGTAAAATCGCAATCGACGAGAAAATCGGTCGGCGCGATTATCATGCCCGCTTCCGCATCGGGATATAAGGCGATAATCTCGTCGAAAAACGCTTTATTAACTCTGCCTTTAAATCTGAGCCCCGAAATCGTGTCGTGCGCCCTTATGCTCGCACCCCATTCGGTTAACACGTTCTCGCCGTCAAACGTTTCGGCATCGCGTTCCGCTACGCCTTCGCCAAGGTAGTACAGCCCTAAATTGTCAAGCGAAACGTCTTCGGTAAAATTGCTGACGTAAAAAGTCAATCCGTAATCGTCGCTCTCTTCTAAAGTAAAAGTAAATTCGTACGTGTCGAACGTGCCCTGCCCTGATATCGTCTCATTAACGTAAGTATCGCTGTCTAATCTGAAACTGATATCCGCGTTACCGCTAACCATCGCGTCGAAATTCAATTTATATACGCCGGCATTTAAAGAACGTGTACTTGTGGGCGTTAATACATGGTCTCCGCTTTCCGAAATCGAAGTTTTAACATACTTGCTATCACCGGACACTACAAGGGAAAACCCTATATTGTCCCATTGATTAAGAGTATAAATCGTTTTTTTACCCACCTTCCTTTCGCTTACCTCGCTGAAATCACCGTTAATAATAAGATTTGTTCCTTCCGATTTTACGGAATAAACGGGCGATAGGATAAACAACGATAAGACAACCAAAATAAACGAATAAATTAAAGACGCGACTTTTTTCATCTCAGCCACCAGCCTTCAAAAATATCGTTTACGGTAAAATCGTATTCTTCGTCAAGATAAAATATCCCGCTTGCCAGAACGACGTCGGAAAATCCGCCGACAAAGCGGATTTGCACTTTCAAGTATGGTCTTTTCATTGGTAAAAGCCTTCTTGTTGAAAAAAATTTTAAGCCGATACGGCGAATTAAATACGGGATATCGGTTTTATTCCGTTATTGTGGTGTTGATTTGCGCTTTACTTTACATCTCGCGCAGATTTTATCGTCGCAAGCGATTTCGTATACCGTGCCGCATACGGTTTCTTTCTCCGAAACGGTTATACGCTCCCCTTCGCGCGCCTGATTTAAGAAATGTATTTCCGCCTCTTTTATCGGCGCGGAAAGTTCCCGCTCCACCGAAGACGCATTTAATATGAAACGCAAGTATTCCACGTTGTTTACGTGCATACAAAAATCTATCGAAGCGGGCGGCACGTTAAGCCCGTATACGGGGCTTACCCCGTCGGTATCGAACCGCTCGAAATCAAAATCCGCTTCCGTTGGGTAAATTTCCATATCTTCGGGAAACTCCACCGACGCAATGCGGCGTATGCGTTGGGAAGTAAGATCGATAACGCAAACTTCCGTTCTCGCATATACCGACGTTTCGCCCGCGGCGTTTTTAATCATGGTATCCACTACAACGGTGGCGGCGGTAATTCGCGTAATAAAAGACTCGATTGTTATTTTTTCGTTCCACTTTGCTACCGCAAGTTTACGCAGTTTGTTTTTAACGAACATCCATACGGCGTTGTATTTTGCGTTTAACGTGGCACTGTCTTTACCGAACTCGGCAAAAAACGCGCACACGTTGTCTTCTATCATCTGTGCCGCACCTATAACGGAAATGCCTTCGCTGACGCCCGTTTGCGAAAACGGCACGCGTGTTTTATATACGTATTTCATAATTTGTCCTTATAAACTGTTTAGACTGTTATTCGCCCGCACCGCCCGCAAATTCCATCCTTATGCTTTCAAAAACGGAATTTAACGGATTGTTGACGAAAAGTTTATCAAGTCCGAAAGCGCTGCCGTCTAAATTAGAGTAGAAAGCGCCGTCCGTACCCGAAATCCACGCTATTATCTGGAAGACTATCAGCGTTATGATAGCGACGAACGCCGCAAGCAGAACTATTCCCATCAGCCTGTTTATAACGCTTATAACTTTATTGTCTATCTGCATAATATTAGCGATTATGTAGACGACGAGTTTTCTTAAAAGTTGAACGACGATAAAAAGCACTACCGCAAATACGATAAGGTCTATACGTATGCTTAAAAGAAGATTGCATATCCAACTGCCGTTATCGTTAAGCGCCGTGGTAAACTTAAGCAAAAGGTCCTGCACAAACCCGAAATTCAGCACGATACCGAAAAGGAAATAGCATATTACGAGCGATATTATTTTACCGACTATTCCGCCCGTAATAAAGCGAAGTCCTTTACCGAATCCAAGTCCCGCGCCGAGTATTATACACGCCGCAAGCGCAATCAAAACTATAATATCCGCAGTAATCATTGCCGCACTCTCCTTAAAAACGTTAAATTTATGATACCACAATTTTAGTTCCAAGTCAATGTTTAGCACATAGCATTTCGCACTTACGGGGCTTTTAGGCTACGCAGCAAAAGCGGCGAAAAGCGTTTATTTTACTTGAATAACGGAAAATATAGTGGTACAATATAATTGTTATGAAAATAAAAAAATTTCCTTTCGAATATTCCGCGCCGGTAATTACGCTTATTATCGCCACGGCGCTGCTGTTCGCGGCGGCGGCTGCGGTTAATGTTTACGACGCGGTGAAATTCTATCAAACCGAAACCCCAAGGTTTGTTTTTGCCGTTGCCGTCGCAACGCTGTCCGTCGTGCCGTTTATTCTCGCGGTATCCGCCCTGTTGTACGGCAGATATGTAGTGTGCGGCAAATTTTTATACTGCCGATTCGGGCTGATATTTTTTAAAACGGATATTGCGACTATTTTTCAGTTAACGGAATTTAAGGCGCAGAATAAACTCGTTATGTATTTTAAGGACGAAAAATATTCCGTCGCCGTGATAAACGAAAAATATTATCGGGATTTTTACGCGGCGTTAAAAGAAGTTAATCACGAAATAACCTATACGATAATTTCCGCGGAAGAGCGCTGAACCCACAAAGAAAAATTTTAGCGTTAAATTTCTTTAATATCGTTGACAATATTATATAAAAAGAGTAAACTGAAAATAAATTAAATACGTCGTCCGGTAGGTAAGGCTACCATAGGGATACGGATTGCTACCGCGAAGTGGTGGAGACACCATTAGAAGGTTAACAGAGTTGGTCGAAAACAAGGCTTATTCCAACGCAATTACACAGCCCTACGGTGCTAAAGCCAGAATGGTTGCGAAAAGTTTTCGTATATATTACCCGTCGGATTTCGGCGGGGATTTTTAACCGTAAAAAAGACTTATCCGCGGTTAAAAAAGGAGGCGCGTTATGACCGAAGAAATGGAAGTTTTATTTGAGAAACTGACCGCTTTTTACGAAAACCGCAAATACGCAGATTTAAGAATTCTTCTTCTCGATATGGAACCTACGGATATCGCGGCGTTTATGGAAGAAACCCTAGGCGATAAAGACCAGATACGGTTTTTTAGACTCCTCCCCAAAGAACTCGCCAGCGACGTTTTCGTCGAGATAGATTCCGACACGCAGGAACACCTTATAAAATCCTTTTCGGATACCGAACTTAAAGCGGTTATCGACGATATGTTTTTGGACGACACTGTCGACATTATCGAAGAGATGCCCGCGAACGTGGTTAAGCGTATTTTAGCCTCTTCTACGCCCGAAAACCGCAAGCAACTCAACGAACTGTTAGAATATCCCGACGACTCCGCAGGCTCTATTATGACGACGGAGTTCGTCGCCCTGTCCGCGGATATGACCGTAGCGCAGGCGTTCGATAAGATACGCAGAACGGGCATAAATTCCGAAACCATTTACACCTGCTACGTAACCGACGGCAAAAAGCACCTTATAGGCGTTGCCACGGTCAAAAAACTTTTGCTTTCCCAGATGACGGATATTATCCGCGACGTAATGGACGACTCGCCTATTTCCGTAGAAACTTTGGAAGACAAAGAAGACGTGGCTATGAAGCTTTCAAAGTACGACTTTTTAGCCCTTCCCGTCGTGGATAAAGAAGGCTGTATCGTGGGTATAGTTACCGTAGACGACGCGGTCGACGTTTTACAAGAAGAAGCCACCGAAGATATCCAGAAGATGGCGGCTATTTTGCCGACCGAAAAACCTTACCTTAAGCAATCGGTGTGGAATATATGGAAAGCGCGTATTCCGTGGCTATTACTTCTTATGATTTCCGCGACTTTTACGAGTATGATACTGTCGGGCTACGAAGAAAAACTGACGGCGAAAAGCGCCGTGCTTTACGCTTTCGTGCCTATGCTTATGGATACCGCGGGCAACGCCGGCGGACAGTCTTCGGTTACCGTAATACGTGCGCTCGCTTTAAACGAAATAGAATTTAAAGACATTTTCAAAATCATATGGAAGGAACTGCGCGTTTCCGTATTGCTTGCTTTGACCGTTTCTATCGTGTGCTTTGCGAAGTTAATGCTTATAGACAGCCTGTATAACGACATTTCGTTAAGCATAGCGGCAATCGTTTCGGGCGTACTGTTTACGACAATCGTTATGGCGAAATTCGTAGGGTGTTGCCTTCCCCTTATCGCCAAAAAGTGTAGGCTTGACCCCGCGGTCGTCGCTTCGCCGTTCATAACCACGATTGTAGACGCGCTGTCTTTAATCATTTACTGCTCGGTCGCCATCGCGCTTTTGTAAAAGTTTAGATTAAGTTTATAATTGTCTGTTATCATATTATAAGCATCAATATAAGCGGCAGAATTTTTTGCGATATATTTTCGCCCGCCACTTTAAGGCTTACCAAGGAGAAATTTAAATAATATGAAAACTACCGTTCCGATATTCTTTGCCTGCAACGACAGATACGTTCCGTACCTTGACGTTGCGGTAATCTCTATAATAGAAAATTCTTCTAAAGACAATAATTACGAAATAACGATATTAAAAAGCGACGTTTCGGAAGAAAATCAGAAAAAACTTTTAAAGCACGCAACCGATAACGTAAAAATTCGGTTTTACGACGTTAAAAACATAATAGAGCCGTTTAAAAACACTTTGCCCGACATGTTCTACTATACGCTTGCGGCGTACTACAGGTTGTTTATCGAAAGCGCTTTTCCCGAATACGACAAGGCGATTTACCTTGACTGCGACGTGATTTTGCTTACCGATATCGCCAAACTTTACAATATCGATATAGGCGACAATTTAGTCGGCGCGGCTTTTGAACAGAACACGTCGAGAGCGCCTATGTTCACCAACTACGTAGAAGAAATTATCGGTATTCCGTGGCACACCTACTTCAATTCGGGCGTAATGCTTATGAATTTAAAAGAATTCCGCAAATTCGGCGTGCAAAAGCGGTTTTTGAATATGCTGACGACTTATAATTTCGACTGCCTTGCCCCCGACCAAGAATACATAAACGTTATATGCCACGGCAAAGTGAAATACCTGCCCACGGGCTGGAACAAGCACAGTTTTCCCGAACCGCCGGAAGGCGAGTTAAATCTCGTGCACTACGCCTTGGCCGATAAGCCGTGGTTTAATAAAGACACTTTAAACGGCGAATATTTTTGGAAATACGCTAAATATAGCGAGTTTTACGACTATCTCTATCAGGGCTTTATGAATTACACCGAAGAAGACAAGCGTAAAAGTCAGGAAATGTTCGCGGGGCTAATGCAGGCGATAGAAAATATCAAGCACAGCGACCGCACGTTTAAAAAACTGTGGTTCGATAAACACTTGGATAAGGTAAATGGATAAGTCTGAACAAAGATTAAAAGTATTGGCGCGGATTGCCGAATACGAAAAGGCAGGTAGGTTTAACGACGACGTGGAAGAAGACGCGCCCGCAAAACCTATCCGCCCCAAAGACGTGGACTACGTCAACAAAAAACTTTCGAGCAAGTTTTTAACCGTTATCGCGAACTTTTTAGGCAAAACTTTTTTCGAAAGTATGATAAAGAAAAACAAATTTATCATAAAAGAGATAATAGGGCTTGACAACGCAAAAACGGACAGCGGCGCGATTATCACCTGCAACCACTTTAATCTGCGCGACAACTACGCGGTTAACAGGGCGCTGATGCCGATTTTTCGCAAAAGGCAACATTTATATAAAGTTATAAAAGAAAGCAATTACACTAATTTCAAAGGTCCGGTGCGGCTTATGATGCGCCACGCAAACACCCTGCCGTTAAGTTCTGACTTTGAAACTATGAAAAAGTTTTACGCAGGGGTTAAAACCTTACTTGCCCGCGGGGAAAAAATACTTATCTACCCCGAACAGGCAATGTGGTTCAATTACCGTAAACCCAGACCTATGCAGACAGGCGCTTTTCGCCTTGCCGCAAGGAACAACGTTCCCGTTATCCCCGTATTTATCGGTATGAAAGACAGTAAATATATTGACGACGAGGGCTTTCCCGTTCAGGAATACTATATCCACTTTCTGCCGCCGATTTACCCCGACGAAAAGTTATCCGAAAAGGAAAATGCGGTAATAATGCGCGACAAAAATTACGCGCTTTGGGTAAAACTTTACGAAGAGTTTTATAAAGAAAAATTAACTTATTGATTTGAATTGAAATATTAACGGGCGGCAACTTTAAGTTGCCGCCCGTAAAATTTAATACAAATTATATCGTCATTGCGAGTTTACGTTAGTAAACGTGGCAATCTCTGAGATTACTTCGCTATCGCTCGTAATGACAAATAGCCGTTTTTTTTATTTTTCGCTTTCTTCCGTCTCGGTCTTTTTCTTAAAACACGATTTTATATCGAAGTTTAAGCACCACGCGCAGAATTTTTTGTCTTTGTACTTTTCAAGTATATAAAATATAAGTTTCGTAATAAGATACGCGGCTATCGCGGATACCGTGCCAACGATTATGCCCCCTATAACGTCCGTAGTATAGTGCGCTATTAAGTAAACGCGCGATACGCCCATTAAAATAACGCCTAAAAATCCCGTCCAAGACCACTTTTTATTAAAGCAGATAAACATAGCAGTCATAGCCGCCGCTATCATCGTAGTATGCCCCGACGGAAAACAAAAACTGTCCGAAGTAGCCCCGCCGACGTATTCCCAAAACGCCGTGTATTCCGCACTTGCTTCGTACGGCCTTACACGCGCAACTGTGTTTTTTAATATAAGGCTTGCGATTATAGCGCCGATACAGAGCGCGCCGAACATGCAAACGCCTTGTTTTCTGGTTTTAGAAAACAGCATTAAAACAATCGCTAGAACGAAAAAGATTATTCCTTTAGTTCCTATTACGGAAACGGCTTTAAAAAGCGGCGTAAAAAAACCGCCCGCTTTTATTGCCAAATCGTGAAAGGCGTTAAACACGCCGTTATCGAACCCGTAAAAAGTATTATTCAGCCACTCCGCCATACACAGTTCTCCTACGCATAAAGATTAACAAATAATTACAAAGTTGTCAATTTTTTGCGTATAAATTATAACTTTTATTTTTTCCAGTACCGTATCGCGTTTTCGGAAGGGTTAAAACCACAGAACGAGAGTAAATAAAAAAAGCAGGTTGCAAACAATGCAAACCTGCTTTTTTTATTTTAAATGTTTATTCCGTTGTCATTACGAGCATAACAAACAAAGACAGACAAACGAAGTAATCTCAACTATTGCCACGCCCTACGGGCTCGCAATGACTATAGAATTATTCTTTTACCATTTTGGCAAGGCTGTTCACAATATCGCCGATACTTACGTTCGTCGTGTTTACGCAGATATCGTAATTAAGCGGGTCGCCCCACTTTTCGCCCGTGTAATAGGTATAATACCGCGCCCTGTTTTTATCTATCGTCTTGATTTTTTTGACGAGTTTTTTGCGGGAAAGTTTTTCCGCCGATTCGTTCCGCTTTAAACATCTGTCCACCTTGCTGTCCATATCCGCGTATACGAAAATTCTTAAAGGGTTAAAATCTTTCAGAATATAGTCGGCGCAGCGACCTATAATCACGCAGTCGGATGCCGCCGCCATCTTTTTTATCACTTTTTCCTGTTCGGAAAAAATCTTCTGTTTCTGAAAAATAGTGTTGGTATCTATATACGAAAAAGTGTGCGCCACGGATATGGGAAACAAGTCGTGCGGATTGTTCTCTATTACCTGCTTTACGTACTGTTCGGAAAAAGCGGTGTTCTTCGCAATCTCCGTTATTATCTCTTTGTCGTAATATTCTATACCCAACTTTTCCGCAAGTTGGCGACCTAATTCTCTGCCGCCGCTGCCGAATTCCCTACCGATAGTAATTACCATAATTGCCCCCTTTTTTTAAATTATATTACTACAATCCCCCCTTGTCAATACCGTTTTTTATTAGAAACGCTTGCCACAATCTTTTCTTAATGATAATATATATTATAAAATGAGTTTAATCCCAAACGGAGATAATATGGCTGAAAACGAAATAAAAAACCTATCCAAATCGCGTGAAAAAGTTATCGCAAAAACCAGCGTTATCGGTATAATAACAAATCTTATACTCGTTGGCTTTAAAGCGTTTGTCGGTTTTATATCTAACTCCATAGCGGTAATTTTAGACGCAGTAAACAACTTATCCGACGCGCTGTCTTCGTTTATCACGATGATAGGCAACTTTTTGGCGGGCAGAAAACCCGATAAAAAACACCCGTTAGGGCACGGGCGCGTGGAATATCTTACCGCAATGATTGTCGCGGCGCTCGTCATTTACGCGGGCATCACCGCCGGCGTCGAATCGGTCAAAAAAATCATAACGCCCGAAACGCCTGACTATTCCGCCGTATCGCTTATAATTATCGGCGTAGCGGTAATAGTTAAAATAGGATTAGGGCTGTACTTTAGGATGGTCGGCAGAAAAGTCAATTCCGCCGCCCTTTCCGCTTCCGGCACGGACGCGCTGTTCGACGCCGTAATATCCACGTCCGTACTCGTCTCGGCAATAGTATTCGTCGCGTCGGGATTAAGTCTTGAAGCGTACGTCGGCGTTTTAATTTCGTTGTTCATTATTAAAGCTGGCTTTTCTATGCTTAAAGAAACGCTTGACGATATAGTGGGACACCGCGCGGACAGAGAATTAGTCTCCGCAATAAAAAAGACGGTATGCGAAGACCCTTGCGTGCACGGCGCGTACGACCTTATTATTCACAGCTATGGTCCTGAAAAACACCTTGCGTCAATACACGTGGAAATTCCCGACGTTATGACAGCGGACGAAATAGACGAAATGGAACGCCGTATCGCGCATAACGTTTATGTAAAGCACAACGTAATTTTAGTAGGCATAGGCATCTACGCTTTAAATACCAAAGACGACGCCGTAAAAAGCCTGCGTTCGCGGGTTATAGGGCTTATAACCACGCACGACGGAGTGTTGCAGGTACACGGTTTTAATTTTAATAAAGAAACCGCGACGGTAAGTGTAGATATTATTCTGGATTTCGATTTGCCCGATATGCACGCCGAACTTTCGGCAATACAAAAAGAGCTCGAAACGGTATTCCCGCAATACACCTTCCGCCTTACTATGGATATAGACGCGTAGCGGCTTTCGGAAGATTGTAAATTTACAAAATTTTAACCCCCGCCCCGAAATTTCGGGGCGGGGGTTAAATTAAAATCAATAAGTTTTATTTCCTGCAATCGGCAACGATTTTTTCCATTTCGGGCAACAGTCTTTCCATATCTTCTATAAGTTTGAACTGCGTTCTTGCCCTGTCGAGATTGTGATTTTCACGCGCAGTCCTGAAATAATGGTCGCCGTCTAAATAATCGGTCAAAAACCGCATACCGCATTCGTAAGTCATCAGAATCGCGCTGAACGCGAGTTGTCCCGTCTCCGCAGCGGTTATGCCGTTTCCTATAGCCTTTAAATACCCTTCTACAAACGTCTTGAAAAGGTTGATATCGAAATTAACTCTTCTAAGATCTTTATCGTCTTCCGTAGAAGTGTTGCAACCGAACCTTATCGCGTCGCCGAAGTCGTAGCATAAACTGCCGGGCATTACCGTGTCTAAATCTATTACCGCTATACACTCGTCCGTGGTTCTGTCGAACAGAACGTTGTTAAGTTTAGTGTCGTTATGCGTGCACCTTACGGGTATTTCGCCGTTTTTTAATTTAGAAATTATACGCCCGCAATAATCCTTTCTCGATAACACGAAGTCAATTTCTCTACGCACGCCTTTAGCCCTGCCGCACACGTCCTTTTCAAGCACTTCCGTAAAATCACGGAAACGCTTTTCGGTATCGTGGAACTTGGGAATAACTTCAAATAACTGCGTAGCGTCAAACTCCGCAAGCAAGTTGGCAAATCTGCCGAACGCTTCCGCACACCTGTAAAAATCTTTAGGCTCTTTTACAACCTGATAGGAAACGCCGTCGATAAAAATATAAATCCTGTAGTACCCGTCTTCGGTTTTAACGAAAGACTTGCCGTCTTTGGTTTTAACGACAGTAAGACACTCCCTGTCGGGGTTTCCGCCGCGCGACGCAGTCTTTGCACGTATAAAATCGGTTATGAGCGTAATGTTGTTCATAAGTTTTTCTACGTCGAAAAGTCTATCGTTGATTTTTTGCAAAACGTACTTTTCAGACGTGCCGCAACCGAAAGCTAAAAGCATAGTGTCATTGATATGCCCTTCGCCGTACGGAGTACAAGACGGATTTTGCCCGTTTATGGAATAATATTGTAATATCTCATTTAAATTCATTATATATTATCCTATTTTCAGAGATAGAAAGATAATATCATATTATATGTTTTTTTGCAACCGTTTTATACAAGTTTTTCATTAATAATCACTATTTCCGTCATCAAAAGCATATGCTGAAAAATTTGACAAATTAACGCAAAATCTGCTACCATTAATTCAGAATACCTATAAAACACGTAATCAATGCCGAAAAAACATAAAAACCGTTAAGGAGGAAAATTATGAGAGCAAAAGTCCATAAAGACGAATGTATCGGTTGCGGTATGTGCGTTAATATCTGCCCCGAAGTGTTTAGTATGGGTGAAGACGAAAAGGCTTTCGTCATCAAAGATACTACGCCCGAAACGGAGCAAGGCGTTGCCGACGCTATGGAAAACTGCCCTGTTGCCGCAATCAGCGAAGAATAGCGCGTTTTTGTCAAGTCCGAAATAGGAGTTTATATGAAAATCGCTTTTTACGATACCAAACCTTACGACGTTCCGTCGTTTGAAAAACACGGCGCGCGGCACGGCTTTGTTTTTAAATTCCTTGAAACAAGGCTAAACGAAAACACCGCGGAACTTGCCAAAGATTGCGACGCGGTGTGCGTTTTCGTCAACGACGAAGTTAACGCCAAAGTTATCGACACGCTTTACGCGCACGGCGTAAAACTAATAGCCTTAAGGTGCGCGGGGTATAACAACGTAGACGTTCGGCACGCTTTCGGTAAAATCCACGTAGTGCACGTGCCGTCGTATTCGCCCCACGCGGTTGCGGAACACGCCGCCGCGCTGCTTTTGGCGTCGGTAAGAAAAACGCATAAAGCGTATATCAGAACGCGGGATTTTAATTTTTCTTTAAGCGGACTTACGGGTTTCGATTTGTACGGAAAAACGGCAGGAATTGTAGGCGCGGGCAGAATAGGGCGTATTTTTGCCGACATATGCAAAGGATTCGGCATGAACGTTTTACTGTTTGACAGAAACGTCAAAGACGACGGATTTACCTACGTGAATTTGGAAAAATTGCTCGCGGGCAGCGATATTATTTCCCTGCACTGTCCGTTAACCGCCGAACCCCATCACTTA
>CAMOVY010000001.1 GCA_946627905.1 uncultured Clostridia bacterium | reverse complement strand
CGCCTACTGTCTTTTTGTTTTGTTCTTTCATTTTCTTTTCTCCTTTCCCGTTTCTCGGGGATTAAATATACACGAATTCGTGTTAAATAAATAATATCACACATATTCGTGTAAGTCAACAAAAAAACACTAATTCGTGTTAAAATTTTTCAAGGTGGTAAAAATGGAAATAGAAGTATACGATTTATTTGTGTCAAATGATTACAAGAATTTTAAAAAAGCCTTTGGAAATAGCCTAACAAGAATAATGCAGTTTACAAAAACGAACCCGACATTTCTTTCTAAAAAAATTGAAATACCCCAACAAACTATTTACCGTTATGCAATAGGGGAAAATGAACCAACAATATCGCAAGCAATAAAAATATGTAATTATTTCAATTTAACGTTAAATGCATTTATAAATTGCGGAATTATTGAAAATAACGAAACAACAATCGAAGATGTATTTTTACACAGAATTATTACCGCAGAAAATCAAAATGCAATAATCGATAAAATAAAAACTAATTTTCCAAAATTTAAAATAGAAGATTATATTTAACTTTTTCGTATCGGAAAAACAAAAGACGACGCGCCGGCGCTAAACCGCTCTGCGCATCGTCTTTTCTTTTTGTTTTTCTCTCTACTCGTTAAAGTGGGCTAATAAAGCGGAAAGAGTGTTCTTCCCGCTTTGGGTTTGGTTCTCTCTTGGTGTTGCGTTTCCGCGCCTGTTTGGGTTATAGGGGCTATTATACTTTTTTTGAAAAAAAGTATCAAAAAACGGGTTTTTTAGTGGGTTTTGTGGCAAATGCCTTGCAGGTAAAATTATTATTTTTTCTTTAAAAAATAAAATATCGGCTGTTAACCGCAGTGTCGTCAGTTCGAGTCTGTCAGGGGCAGCCAAAAGGAAAACACCAACCAAACGGTTGGTGTTTTCCTTTTGCCGTCGTCCCGACGGAGATGAACTCTCCGATTATCTTGCTATTGCAAGATAAGTCGTCGACGCTGCTCCACTTACGCTACGCAGGACTTTGTTGCTCGATAGCGCGTTTTTTGTTCAGTGTCAATATGGGGGCAAGTCGCCCGAGTCTGTCAGGGGCAGCTATTCCGTCGCAAGCAATGCTTGCTCCTTACGAGCCTGTCATTGGAAATTTGAAAGTTCGCCGCCTGTGATGGGCAAGCCTGACGGACAGCGGTTTTGCCGCAAAGCGGCACGCTTGTTCTTATAAAGTGCCCCGTTTTTAGTGTAAAAACGGGGCACTAAATCCCAAAGGCAACTAAATGACAACATTTTGCAACACACGGCTATTGTAAATTTTACGCCCTTCGTGTATAATGGGGCACAAGTTAAAGTAAAAAATTAGAACTATAGCGAGGCCGTATATAATTTAACGAACGTTGGTAAAAAAAAGACTTAACGGTCGGGAGAATACAAATGAATATCAAAAATAATGTCGTTTACAAGTCGCTGCTTATTATGGTAATGGCAGTGATTTTCTTATGCGCTTCGGTAGGAATCGGATTTTCTACGAACGTAGGATACGACAGAACTACCAAGGTGGTACAGGCGGAAGAAAACCCCGTTTACGCCGCGTACATAAAGAACGGCGGAAACAGCGCGCTTTATCAGCTTTCCGATAAGCAGCAGAGTTCGGTTTATATGGGAAAGTACAACGGCACACCCGTTAAGTGGTCTATCCTTCAAAACGGCACAATGAATAACGGTGCGGGAACTATGTTGTATTCGAAGGATAAAAATCTGGCGTCTCAGCTTTATTATCAATATTTCAATATGTCGAATTCTGCGGCGTACGGTTATAATACGTGGTCAACGTCGCACATACGCTCGTTTCTTAACGGAACGCCTTATGCAAGAAACCCCGAAACGCTCGAAGCGTGGAACGGCAATACGCTTATTGACACGATTTTCGGGACAAGCAGTACGTTAAGGGATAAGTTGCTCGAAACGTATAACAGTACGATGATATATTACGACAACGACACGTTTTTTAACGCAAACGGTTCGCATCTTAATTCCACTTATATAAACACCGTGCAAGATAATTACGCCACTACGAAAGCCGCGTTCGGAGAAAAATCCGAATATACTTACGATTATCTGTTCTTGCTCGGTGCGAACGACATAACCGCGGATAACGGATTCACGTTTATGGATGATAGCGGCAACCTTTCGCCGACGAATATAGTTCAAGGACAAAGCGTCAATCGGAATTCCGTTTACGTGGCGCATGCCGACGGGGTAAAGGTCGGAAGTATGGACCTTCGCAACAGCGTCAAAAGGGGCGTATCCGCTACTGCGCGTATGATGATAAATTCAAACAGCATATTCGACAGCGTGACGACGAATCCTATGACGAATTATCAGGTTGCAATGAACGTAAGCCACAGCGATTTTATCTTCGCAATCAGCGGCTCGCCCGAATCGGGCTGGGTCAACGGCACGGTGGCGAGTTCGCAAGGTAATCGCCCCGCGTATAAATTATATCTTAAAAACGGCACGGATATAGGTTCTACTTCGGGTATGTTCCCGACTTCCGCGTACGTGCTTCGCGGGAAATTATATATAGACCTTTCCGCGTCCGACGGCAATAACTATATCAATAAATATATGCTCGTAGTAAAGGACGAAGCGGGGAACGTCGTTTCAAGCCGCAGCGTAAATTTGGGCGATTATCAGGGTAGTTCCGCCATTGCGCTTGATTCTTCCGTTTTGGAAAACGGTTTACTTAAAGACGGTTATACCCTTGAAACGTTCGGTTATAAATCGGCAAGCGGGAACGAATTGTCCTACTGTACCGATAAAGCCGTCGTTCAGATTACTAATAAAAAGCATATCACGCTTTCGTTAAATAACTTGACATATAACCCCGATAACTCTTCGTACGAGGTCGAGGCGCGCGTTTACGGTAATTCTTACAATCCCGTTATCGCAACCGCTATCGAAACGGACTTCGGCGTTGAGGTAAGTCCTTACGATTACGTGATTCAGTATAACGACGAAGACTTGAGCGGCGAGTGGACGACGACCGTTCCGACGAGCGCGGGCAGATATGCGGTCCGTGCGTACGGCGCGCCAAGCGAAAATTATATGGAGGCGGTTTCGGACGTTGCGTATCTCGTTATAAATCCCAGACCGCTTACGGTTAATTTTATCGACGATTATAAGATAAGCAACACAGAGGGCGGCACGCGACCTTATAACGGTCAGCCTTATAAGATACGTGTAGAATTTACGAACCTCGTCGGTAGCGACACGCTCACCGCGATAACGAGCGGCGGGAATCAAATTGACGCTTCCGACACGCCTTACAGGTTCTATGTGTACGGTTACAGCGCGGGAACTGCCACGCTTAAAGACAATTACTCTTTTACGAACATTTCTTATCCTTACGCCATAACCAGAGCGTCTATAACGATTGTTTGGAGCAATCTTACCGTGACTTACGACGGCACGCAGAAAGACCCGTCCGTGGCGTGGGAAAGCGCGGCGGTGATGCCCGTAAGCGACCCCGAAGTCGTTTTTGAAACGAGAATAAACGCGGGTAATTACGGGGTTACCGCGGAATATAACGGGGCGGACGCCGACAACTTTACCATAACCAACCCTATGGAGAGTTTCACGATTAATAAAGCGACGGCGACGATAGCGTGGAGCGATTTGACCGTTAAATACGACGGCACGCAAAAAAATCCGTCCGCGGCGTGGGAAACTGCGGAAGTCGTGCCCATAGGCACCCCGACCGTCAATTCCGAAGAAAGAATAAACGCGGGATATTATGCCGTAACCGTGACTTACGACGGCGCGGACAAATATAATTTTACTTTTGTCAATGCGACGGAAACGATGACTATCGAAAGGGTGAAATTATGGATTAGTTTAAGCGGTAGGGCGTATTACGGGCAGGAAGCGATTTTAAGACCTATGGTAAACACGGGAATGAGCGATACAATACCGTCCGACGAGATGACGGAGATAAACGCGGCGCTTGCAACTGTAACGCTCGAAACCAACTGGACGACTTCAAGCCCGATGGGACAGTCGTATTACGTTATAGTAGCGGGTTATAATCAGACTGTTTATCACGACTACAATCTTATGCCTAACTACGACTTCGAGTTTCATAAAGCGACGTTTTATCCGATGAAAGCGCAGATAAACTCGATAGAATGGAGCGAGAACGATTATACGTATAACGGAACGGTGCAGACGATTACGGCGACGGGCAGCACCGGTTACGGGCAAGTGATTACGCTTGAAATAACGGTAAACAAAGAATTTAAAAACGCCGCGGCGGATTATATCGCCACGGCTTCGATAAGCGCGGCGGACGCTACGAATTTCGATTTTGCTTACGGCGTTGCCAAAACCAAAGGATATGAGATAAAAAAAGCGACGGCGACAATAGTATGGAGTAGTTTAACGGCAATTTACGACGGTACGCAGAAAGACCCGACGGCTGTATGGGGAGTAGCGGCGGTAATGCCCGAAAGCGCGCCCGCAGTAGTTTACGCGGAAAGAATAAATGCGGGTAGTTTCGCCGTAAACGCGGAATACAACGGCGCGGACAAAGATAATTTTACGATTACGAACACAACCGCGACTTTGGTGATAAGTCCGATAGAACTCGTAATCTCTTGGAGCGACGCAAACGGCGGAACGAAAGTATACGACGGAACGGAGTATACGGTTAGCGCAACCTTTACGAATTTAGTATCGGGAGATACGTTAATACCCGTAATTACGGGCGATAACGGCGTAAACGCAAGTGAAACGCCGTACGTTAAAACGATAACGGGCTTTACGGCGGAAAACGGCACGGTGGCGGAAAACTACGTTCTGCCGAGCACGGGTTGCGATTATAATTACACGATAATCAAACGGAACGTTTCGGTAAGTTGGACAAATATTTCGTTTACCTATAACGCGCAGGCGCAAAAGCCCACCGCAACATGGACGGACACGGTAGCGCTTAACGCGGGTAGCGACCTCGTCGTTTCAGGCGAACAGGTAAACGCGAGCGATACGGCGTACACCGCTACGGCGGCTATAACGGGCGCTGACGCAACGAACTTTACTATAACCAACGATACGCAGAGTTTCACGATAGGGAAAAGAACGGCTATCGTACTTTGGACAGCAAACAGTTTCGTTTACGACGGCACGCCGAAATCCGCTAAGGCGACTTGGTGGAAGGGGGATATTTTCCCCATAGGTGAACCGACGGTCAATCACGACGAAATGATAAACGCGGGCACTTACTCGGCAATCGCGACGTATGACGGCGCAGATAAAGATAACTTTACGATTACTTATAATGAAACGGTTGCCGAAATACGGAAAGTATCGCTCAGTATAAGCCTTAACGGCTATGCTAATTACGGGCAGGAAGCGGTTTTAAGTTATTCGATTATCGAAGAGTATAGCGGCAATATTCCCGAAAGCGAGAGAGATTTCGTCTTTCAGACCTTAAACGGTGTCGATTTGGAAACCGATTGGACGCCGACCGGCACCGTCGGGGAATCGTATTACGTAATGATTGCGGGATACGGGCATCTGAATTATTACGGAGACGAAGATTTGCTTGAAAATTACTCGATAAACTGGTATAAAGGATACTTTACCGCGGGAATTGCCACAATCGTTTCCATAGAATGGAACGAAAACGACTATACGTATAACGGAGCGGTGCAAGTCATAACGGCGCAGGGCAAAACGGCAAACGACGTAGTTATAGACCTTGAAATATCAGTAAACAAAGAATTTAAAAACGCGGCAAACGATTATATTGCGACGGCGGCGATAAGTTCCGCAGACACGGATAATTTCGAGTTTGACAGCGGCGTTATAACGACGACGAAAAGTTATGAAATAAAGAAAGCGACGGCGACTATCGTATGGAGCGGTTTAACTTGCACTTACGACGGCACGCAGAAAGACCCGACGGCTGTATGGGAAAATACGGCGGTAATGCCCGAAAGCGCGCCCACGGTAGTTGACGCGGAAAGAATAAACGCGGGTAGTTTCGCTGTAAACGCGGAATACAACGGTGCGGACAAAGATAATTTTACGATTACCAACACTACCGCGACTTTGGTGATAAACCGCGCGGAAATCGAAGTTGTCGTAATGCTCGACGAAGACGTTATAACTTTCGGGAGCGAAATGCAAGCACACGTAGGGGCGGTATGGCTTTTATCTTCGGAAGAAACAAACAACGCGCTTTTGAAAACGTTGATAACGGGTTATATGGCAGGCGATAACGTAGGCACGTATCTTATAACCTTGGATTTTGATAAGGCGGAAGACGAGAACAGACGTTCGCCGATGACATTCCTTGATAACTACGAGATAACCGTCATAAACGCCGCGACGCTTACGGTAAACAGGAAAGCGATAACATCAGGCGACCTTGCGAACTGGATAAACGGCGGCGACGTGATTTTCAACGGTAAGACGGTGCTTGAAGACGGAAACGTTCATATGATATACGCACAAATCAGCGGCGAAGCGGCGGAATTTATCGAAGTTATAGCGTATAAGGATAAAGACGGTGTGGATTTTGACGGTGCTTCGCTAGCGGGGAATTACGGAATAACCGCCCTGATATCTTCGGTAAACGAAAATTACGACGCGCAGGACATAACGCTTACCGCAAGGCTGCGTATTTCGGTTAAAACCGCCATTATAGACGAAAACGGAGAAATAAGGGGTTATATCGTAGGGCTTGACCCCGATTACGAGTATACGGCAACGCTTATGGAAAATCATACGGAAGCGTATTCCGAACAGGTGGGCGAAAACGGCGTGGAAATGGTTATAACCATAACAGATGAAAACGGCAACCCCGCGATTGACGACGAGTTGACGTATATTGTTTATCCGCCTAACGGGTACGACGCCGATACGGGCGCAATGTACATTGTAAACGGCGGAACGCTCGAAAGCCTTTCCGGTACGTACGACGGAAACGGCGGTATAGGTTTTAACGCACAAACGGATAACGGCGTGATTACGCTTATCGCGAGCAATATAGCGGAAGGGCTGAATATTAACGGGTGGTTCTTCTGGCCGGTAATAGCGGGAACTACGCTTTGCGGGTTTATCGTTATCGTAATACTAATCAGGAAAATTCGCGAAGAATACGCGGAAAAATAAAAAAACGGAGGAAGAAAAATGTTGATCAATTTATTAGCGGGCGTCGTTTCCGAAAACGAAACTTTAGTCGCTATACTGCTCGGGGTGGATACCGCGATACTTGCGCTTCTTTTAGTATGCTTTATTATCTGGGCGATAGTGAAATTAGCGCGCAGAAAGAAAGCGGGGAAAGGCGACGATGCAAAAGCCGATACTCCCGATTATACTTTAGTTCCCAAGGGTATGATGCTTTTGCCCGTGGGATATACGGGAACTGCGGCGCGCGAAACGGTCGTAAATCAGGCGGCGGAAGAGACGGCTACTGCCGTGCTGACGGATGAAAATTCGTTTACCGTACCTAAAGCGGCGCGCAAAACTTTAGAAGAAAACTATGCGGAACTTACGCAGGAACAGAAAGGATTTTTCGACGGCTTGCTCGCTTACGGTATGAGTAAAGACAACGCCGAAGAAAACCGCGCCAAAACCGAAGTGCAGGTAAAAGCGGACAGAAAATCGGTTATACGCCTTACGATTAAGCGCGGTATAACGGTGGCTAAATTTCATCTGGAAAACGATTTGATGAAACAGTACCGTAAAAACGACGCGGAAACTAAAATTTCCGTTAAAGATACGGAAATCAAGGTTATCGACGTCGCCGCGTACGAAACGGCTAAAGGGCTTATCGACGTTGCTATAGAGAACAATAAGCGCGAAAGAGAAGCGGCGGCGGAAGCGCGTAGATTGCAGAGAGCGGAAAAAAGAAGAGCGGCAAAAGTCGCCGCAGAATAATGTAAGTATAAGCAATTTATAACCGTCTGTGTCTTTCCGCGGCGCGGTGATACCGCGCCGCGGAAAAGTTTAAACGCGTTTTAACCGAACGAAAAAGTTGCCGAAAACGTATAATATATGGTAAACTGAAAAAAACTTTAATTTTGTACAAAGGAGATATTATGAGTACCGCATGGATGACGATATTAGGGTTTGCTATTATATTTTTAGCAACGACTTCGGGGGCTGCTTTGGTGTTTTTCTTCAAAAAAGATATTTCGGAAAAGGCGAACGCGTTGTTTTTGGGTTTCGCCGCGGGAATAATGATAGCGGCGTCGGTCTGGTCGCTTCTTATTCCTTCTATCGAAGGCGCGGCGGAAACTTACGGCGACTGGAACTTTGTGCCTGCAGTAGTGGGCTTTATAGCGGGCGGGTTGTTTTTAGTGCTATTAGACAAGGCTGTGCCGCACTTCCACGCGGGCACAAGTCAGGAAGAAGGACCTGTTTCCGCGCTAAATAAACCCATAAAAATGTTTCTTGCGATGACGATACATAATATCCCCGAAGGCTTGGCGGTGGGGTTTGCGTTCGGCGCTGCGGCAGTTATCGGCACGCAGGAAGCGGCGGTTGCCGCGTTGGGGCTTGCAATCGGTATAGCGGTGCAGAATTTTCCGGAAGGGGCGGCGGTGTCTTTACCGCTTAAAAGGGCTACGGGCAGCAGTACGAAGTCTTTTCTGTTCGGTATGGGTAGCGGGGCGGTAGAACCCTTTGCCGCGGTTATAGGCTACTTTTTAGCGTCTTCTTTGATTAAAGCCCAACCGTGGCTACTTGCGTTCGCGGCGGGCGCTATGATTTTCGTCGTGGCGGAAGACCTTATTCCCGACGCTAAGTTTGAAAAAAATCCGCATCTCGGCACATGGGGCGTAATGTTCGGATTTGTTATAATGATGGCGCTGGACGTCGCTTTGGGGTAGTGTAATAAGATAAAAAACAGCAAAAAAAGACGCAATTCGTTTGGAGTTGCGCTTTTTTTGCGTGTGGAATAAGCCGCACGCTATCTTATGGTGCTCCATCAGGGATTTTGCCGAAACCCCTTAAAAGGGGCACCCCTCGGCAAGATACTTTTGCTATCGCAAAAGATAACCGAAAAATTCGCAAGCGAATTTATGCGAGTCGTTTAGAAACAAACATAAAAAACCGATAGGGTTTTCCTATCGGTTTTTTATGGTGCTCCATCAGGGACTCGAACCCTGGACACCCTGATTAAGAGTCAGGTGCTCTACCAACTGAGCTAATGGAACAATTTAGCAAGCGTTTCCGCTTGTAAAAATCAGGGCTCCCGAAAATATTTTGCTTTGCAAAAGATTTTTGGGAAAAGGAAGAGCAGGCTGAAAAATAATGCCGTTTGCGCCCTGTGCGAACGGCTTATAAAAAGCCTTGCTCTGACGTGGTGGTCCATCGGGGATTCGAACCCCGGACACCGTGATTAAAAGTCACGTGCTCTACCAACTGAGCTAATGGGCCGTAAAATATTTGTTCTTGGCAGGGGTGGCAGGATTTGAACCTACGAGTGCCGGAATCAAAATCCGGTGCCTTAACCACTTGGCTACACCCCTATTTAAAGGGTCGGATTTTTTGTTTTCCGCACCTCGTCGCTGTCTTGCCGCGCGAAACCTGTGTTCTCTCCGCAAGTACCCTGCCCAAAAATCAAAACCGAAAACGCGCTTTGATTTAAGGTTGATATAGACGTGGGAAGCATCTCCGCAAACAAAGTTTGCTACGATGGTCTCGTACCGTCAGGGTAGTCCGTCAAATGACGACCGTCCCTGTGTTCTCTCCGCAAGTACCCACCCAAATCCAAAACGAGCAACGCTCGTTTTATATTTGGGGCGGGTGATGGGAATCGAACCCACGACCTCAAGGACCACAATCTTGCGCTCTAACCAACTGAGCTACGCCCGCCATAATGGTGCGCCTGAAGGGATTCGAACCCCTGACACCCGGCTTAGAAGGCCGGTGCTCTATCCAACTGAGCTACAGGTGCATACACCCTTCTTGATACGTCTTGTTTTAAGCGGCATTTTCTAAAAACAACGACAGAATTTATGTTCTCTCCGCAAATACTCGCCCCATCTGATAAACCGAATTATTTTCGGTTTATCAGATGGAGCGGGTGATGGGAATCGGACCCACGCGGCCAGCTTGGAAGGCTGGAATTCTACCATTGAACTACACCCGCACGCCGTCGTTTTCACAAGACGCTTATAAATTGTATCAAAATGTCCTTTTAATGTCAACTGTTTGCAATTCCTTTTTAAAAAAAACTTTGCTATTATCATAAGTTCGGCAAATAAATTACGAAAAACTTTGACAACTAATAAACTATACAATATAATATAAAATATCAATAAAATTATCTAGGGAACATAATGGCTATGTACAGAGATTTGTATGAAGAGTGGGTAAAGAGCGCAAAACTTAAACCGATTGAGAGACAGGAATTGTCGCTGATTAAAGATAACGACAAAGAAATAGAATATCGTTTCGGTAAAGACCTTGAATTCGGCACGGCGGGTATGCGCGGCATAATAGGTATGGGCACTAATATGATGAACGTTTATACCGTTAAACGCGCGACTCAAGGACTTGCGGAATACATAAAAAAGCGCGGACCTGTGGCGAAACTTCGCGGCGTCGCTATTTCTTACGACACGAGAAGGCTGTCAAAGGAATTTGCTTCCGCCGCCGCCGTCGTGCTTGCGTCGAATAAAATAAAAGTATATATTTTCGAACACGTGCATCCCGTACCTATGTTATCTTATGCCGTTCGCGACCTTAACTGCGTTGCGGGTATAATGATTACGGCAAGCCATAACCCCAAAGAATATAACGGCTACAAAGTATACGGCGAAGACGGCGCACAGATGTCGCCCGAAGCGACGGCGAAAGTCGTTAACTTTATAGAACAGATAAAATCGCCGCTTTCGGACAAAATACCGTATTCGAAAAAGTTAGCGTTAAAATACGTCAAATTTATCGGTAAAAGACTTGATAAGCGGTATTTTGACGAAATAAAGAAACTAGTGCTTTCGCCCGAAGAAACCGAAGAGGTGGGAAAGGATATAAAACTCGTTTACACTCCCGTACACGGCAGCGGCTACGTGCCCGTAATGACGATACTTAAAAAACTCGGCATAAAGGTTTCGGTAGTGCAGGAACAGGTAGACGAAGATACCGAATTTTCCACGGTGGAAGTGCCGAACCCCGAATATAAAGAGACGTTGTCGCTTGCTATTTCCCAAGCGAACGCCGAAGGTGCGGACGTGGTATTCGGAACTGACCCCGACTGCGACAGATTAGGCGTTGCCATCCGCGACGGTTCGGGCGACTTTATGGCGCTTTCGGGCAATCAGACGGGGATACTTTTGCTCGATTACATTTTAGGCAGATTAAAGAAGAAAGGCGATATCAACAAAAAATGTTTCGTGGTAAAATCTTTCGTGTCTACAAGCCTTGCTAAACTTATCGCCGACGACTATAAGGTGGAAATGATGGAAGTACCCGTCGGATTTAAGTTTATAGGCGAAAAAATCAAGAAATTCGACGATACGGGTAAACGCCGTTTCATTTTCGGGTTCGAAGAAAGTTGCGGATATCTTCGCGGCACGCACGCAAGGGATAAAGACGCGGTTGTGGCGAGTATGCTGTTTGCTGAAATGGTGTGTTATTACACCGCGCACGGCATAAAGGTGTACGACAGATTACAGCAGATTTACGAAAAGTACGGCTACGTATGCGATAATAGCGTAAGCACGGTATATAGCGGGCTTAATGCTATGCGCGATATGAACGCCGTCGTTGACAAAATGAAGTCGAAGACGATAAAACAGGTCGGCGGCGTTAAAGTTATCGCAAAGCGCGACTATTCGACTTTAATAAGAACGGAAGGCGACAAAATAACCAAGATAAACTGTTCCGCGGTGAACGCTATATACTACGAACTTGAAGGCGGCGGCTTTATTTGCTTAAGACCTTCCGGCACAGAACCCAAATTAAAGGTTTACTATTCGCTTACGGGTAAGGATAAGGCTGCGGCGGAAGCGAGTTTTATAGCCGTAAAGAAAGACTTTGAAGAGATAATGAAAAAATAGGAAAAAACGGGCGACAATGATAAAGCATATAGTTTGTTTCAAGTTAAAAGCGGGCGAAAGCGCCGAAAAAGCGGCGGAAATCTTAAACTCCATGAAAGGCAAAGTTCCCGAAATAATCGATATGGAAGTGGGCGTGGATTTTTTGAAAAGCGAACGTTCTTACGACGTTATATTGCAGGTTGTGTTAAAGGATAAAGCCGCGCTCGACAGATATCAGAGCGATCCGTACCATTGTTCGGTTGTAAAAGAATACATGCATAAGGCGCGCGAGAGTTCCGTAGCCGTAGATTACGAAATTTAACGTTAATTTTCAGCAGATGATAAAAGCCGTACTTTTAGACGTGGATAACACGCTTCTCGATTTCAATAAAAGCGCAAGCGAAACGATAAAAAGCGCATTTAAAGAACTCGGTATAAAATATTCCGCGGATATTTTAGACGTGTTTTTGCGCGTCAACGATACCCTTTGGCACAGAATAGAGAAAAAAGAGTTAACGCGCGAAGAATTGCACCGTATAAGGTGGAGTATTATATTCGATGAACTTGGCATAACTGCGGACGGGCATGAAATGGAAGGGCTGTTTTTAAGCAGGTTGGAAAATTTTGCCATCCCCGTCGACGGCGCTATCGATATACTGAAATATCTTTCGGCAAAATACAAATTATATACGGCGAGCAACGCGCCTTACGCCCAGCAGGTTAAAAGGCTTACGCTGTCGGGTATGATACCTTATATCGAAAAGATTCTGAATTTTGGAAATCAGGGTATAAACAAGCCGCAAAAACGGTTCTTTGAAGAGTGTTTAAATGCGGTAAGCCCCGCGAAAAAGGAAGAAGTGGCAATAATAGGCGATTCTCTTTCCGCGGACATAGCGGGCGGCAAAAGTATAGGCATAACTACCGTATGGTTTAACCGCACGGGTGAAAAACCCGTCTTCGGGCTTTGCGATTATACGATAGAAAAATTGTCGGACGTAAAGAATATTTTATAATACGGATTATATAACGGAGCAAATCCATATGGAAGACAAAACAACCGATTACAGGGCGGAACTAGATAAAAACGGCGTTATAGCCTTCGTTCCGCACGGCAACAGTATGTGGCCGACGCTTAAAAACGGCAAGCAATCGGTAATAGTAAAGCAAAAAACCGAAAAACTGCGCCCTATGGACGTTGCGCTGTATCAAAGGGATAACGGCACTTTCGTGTTGCACAGGGTTATAAAAGCCGAAGACTTCGGCTATATAATTTGCGGCGACAGCCAGTTTGCCTGCGAAAAGGTAAAAGAAGAACAGGTTTTCGGCGTGATGGCGGGTTTTTACAGGGGCAAACGGTACGTGGACGTAAACGGCCTTGACTATATAAAACGGGTGAAAAAACTGTATTCAGGCACTCGGCGCAGAAAATTTTTGGTAAAAGCGTTTTTCTTTTTTGAATTTTTGAAAAACTTGCCTAAACGCGCGTGGCTTAAACTGTTCGTGCGTAAAAAAACCGAAAAGGAAGAAAAAAATGTTTGATTTAAATAATTTGGGAATAAAAGCCAAAGCCGCGGCGGCGGCACTTGCCGAAACGCCCGAAAACGTTATAAATAACGCGCTTAAACTTTGCGCGAACGCGCTTATTGAAAAAGCGGAAGAAATTAAAGCGGCAAACGCCCAAGATATAAAAAACGCTGAAGAGAAAGGACTTTCCGCCGCGTTTATCGATAGGCTTACGCTTACCGATAAAGTTATAAATTCTATGGCGGAAGGCTTAAAACAGATTGCCGCGCTTAAAAGCCCCGTGGGCGAAACGGTGTACGAGTACGAAAATAAGGAACAGGGCATAAAAATAGTAAAAAAGAAAGTGCCGTTCGGGGTCGTGGGTATTATATTCGAATCCCGCCCCAACGTTGCGGCGGACGGGTTCGGACTTTCGTTAAAGACCAAAAACGCCGTGATTTTAAGGGGCGGCAGCGACGCGATAAATTCTAATACCGCGATAGTCAAAGTTCTGCGCGGCGCGATAAAGCAAGCGGGCATAGACGAAAACGCGGTAAGTTTAATAGAAGACTTATCGCACGAAACGGCAAAGGCGTTTATGCGGCTTAATAAGTACGTGGACTTGCTTATTCCGCGCGGAGGTGCGGGGCTGATAAAAGCGGCGCTCGAGAACGCCACCGTGCCGATTATCGAAACGGGTACGGGCAACTGCCATGTTTACGTGGACGAGTTCGCTAGCCCCGAAATGGCGGCGGAAGTTATTTTTAATGCCAAAACCCAACGATACAGCGTTTGCAACGCCTGCGAATCGCTTGTTATTCACGAAAAAATCGCAGAAAAAGTTTTGCCGATGATTTACGACAGACTTTCGGAAAAACAGGTTGAAATGCGCTGTGATGAGAAAAGTTTGCGGATTTTAAGCGGCAAAAACAACGTCCTTCCCGCAACCGAAGAAGACTTTTATACCGAGTACGGCGACGCGATAATTTCCGTAAAAGTGGTTGATAGTATAGATAGTGCGATTAGTCATATAAACGAACACTCTACCCGCCACTCGGAAGCGATAATCACCGAAAATAAAGAGAACGCGGAGAAGTTTTTAAACTCAATAGACAGCGCGTGCGTTTATCACAACGCGTCCACAAGGTTTTCGGACGGGTTTGTATTCGGGCTTGGCGCTGAAATAGGCATTTCCACGCAAAAACTGCACGCCCGCGGTCCTATGGGGCTTGACGCGCTTACAACCACGAAGTATATAGTTAAAGGCAACGGCGCGGTGAGAAAATAACGAAAAAACAGCCATACATACGTTAAAACCCTTTGAATTTTCAAAGGTTTTTTTCTTTTTAAAAAATATTTTTAAAATGTTGGCGTAAAACCTTGACAAACACAAATAATAAGAGTACAATTTATTCAAAAGTTAGCAGTTAATCATAAAGAGTGCTAACACAAAACTTTTAATATTGCCAAGGGTAAGGGGTATGAAACTCTCCGACAGAAAAAAGAAGATTTTACAGTACGTCGTGGACGATTATATATCTACGGCGCAACCCGTTTCGAGTAAGAGCATAACGGAAAAGTATATGAAAGGCATTTCTTCGGCAACGGTCAGGTCGGAACTTGCGGGACTTGAAGAGATGGGCTATCTTAACCAACTGCACACGTCAAGCGGCAGAGTGCCTTCTATCGACGCGTATAAACTTTACGTTAGCGAACTTATGGATAAAAGCAAACTTACGCGTGAAGAGACGGGGCTTATCCGCGCGGCTTTCAATAATCACGTAGACAGTTTAGAAACGGTTGTTAAAAACGCCGTAGACGTTATAAGCGAACTGACCGATTACACTTCGGTTGCCGTCGCGTCCCACAGCGGAAAGGAAAAAATCGTAAAAATTCAGATTTTCAGGTATAAACCCACGCAGGCGCTGCTTTTGGTGCTTACCGAAAACACGCTTATCCGCGACAAGTTTATAGAAATTCCCGAAAATATGACGGACGCGGAGATAGAAGACGCAAGCAGGTTTATGATGAAGGCGTTTGTCGGCAAGGCGCTTGATGAAGTGCTTTTAACGGGCAAAGCCATCTGCGAAGAGTTTGCGTCCTACAGGGAAATTTTCGACGGGGTTATGGACGCTATCGAAGAGTACGTGGAGCGCGATAATGCGGACGTAGTTATAAAAGGCGAAAGCAAGATTTTAAATCACGACAATCTTGATGGGGAAAAGGTCAAAAATTTCCTGTCGGTGATAACGAGCAAAGACAAACTCAAAGAACTTTTGACCGAGAGCGACGAAAACATAGAGATAAATATAAAGATAGGCGGTGAAGACGAAAACGTGCCGAAAGACTGTTCGATAGTTTCCGCAACGTACTCCGCAAGCGGCGTAAAGGTGGGAACGTACGGCGTTATAGGTCCACTTCGTATGGACTATCAGAAAGTCGTTTCGGTATTAGAAGGCGTCGGCAAAGTTTTAGAAGACATTATGAAGAATAAAAAATAAAGGTAGACGGTATGGAAGAAAAGAAAAAGAAAAAACCCGAAAGCGCGGCGGGCGACAAGACGGCGGCGCTTATCGCGGAAAACGAAGCGCTTATAAAGGAAGTCGAAGACGCCAAAAAAAGCGCGGACGAATTCAAAGACAAGTGGATGAGAAACGTGGCGGAATTCGACAACTACAAAAAGCGCAACGCGAAATTGTGGCAGGACGCTTTTAATGAAGGGATAGCGAGCGTGATACTTAAAATTCTCGTCGTGGGCGACACGCTCGACAGGGCGCTGTCTCTTGGACTTGACGAAAAGACGCAAGCTGGTTTAGCGGGAATAAAGCGCAAGTTCGACGAAACGCTTTCTTCTCTCGAAATAGAAGAAATAAACCCCGTGGGCGAAGTCTTCGACCCGAATATTGCCGAAGCGGTAATGCAGGTGGAAAAAGGCGAAGAAGATACGAGCGACACGGTGAAACAGGTATTCGAAAAGGGATACAAACTTAAAGATAAGATTATAAGATACGCTAAAGTTAGCGTAGTCAAATAAAATATAAGGACAAGGAGATTTATTATTATGAAAACAATAGGTATCGATTTAGGAACGACAAACTCGTGCGTAGCCGTTATGGAAAACGGCGAACCGGTGGTAATAGCGAACGCTGAAGGCTCAAGAACTACGCCTTCGGTCGTAGGCTTTCAGAAAGACGGCGAAAGACTTGTAGGTCAGGTTGCAAAGCGTCAGGCGGTTTCTAACCCCGAAAGAACGGTGTCTTCTATTAAAAGACATATGGGTTCGGATTATAAGGTTAGTATTGACGGCAAAAATTACACCCCGCAGGAAATTTCCGCTATGATACTTTCTAAACTCAAAAAGGATGCGGAAGCGTACCTTGGCGGCACGGTTTCGGACGCGGTTATAACCTGCCCCGCGTATTTTACCGATAGTCAGCGTCAGGCGACTAAAGACGCGGGCAAGATTGCGGGCTTAAACGTTCTCCGTATCATCAACGAACCGACGGCGGCGGCGCTTTCTTACGGGCTTGACAAAGAAGGCAAAACGCAGAAAGTTATTATCTACGATTTGGGCGGCGGCACGTTCGACGTTTCCATTATGGAAATAGGCGACGGCGTGTTCGAAGTTTTGGCAACCCACGGCAACAATATGCTGGGCGGCGACGACTTCGATAAGAGAATTATGGACTATCTCGTTTCCGAATTCAAGGCAAAGGAAGGCATTGACCTATCCGGCGACAAACTCGCTATGCAGAGACTTAAAGAAGCGGCTGAAAAGGCGAAAATCGAACTTTCGGGTATGAGTAAAACCAACATAAACCTGCCGTTTATAACGGCGGACGCGACAGGCCCTAAACATTTGGACGTAGATTTAACAAAGCAGAAATTCGACGCGATGACCGCGGACCTTGTCGAAGCGACGGTTATTCCTATGAAAAAGGCGATGGAAGACGCTAAACTTTCATACTCTGATATAGACAAGGTAATTTTGGTCGGCGGTTCTACGCGTATCCCCGCGGTTATCGACGAAGTCAGAAAAATCACGGGCAAAGAACCATTTAAGGGCATCAACCCCGACGAGTGCGTGGCTATCGGCGCGGCAATTCAGGGCGGCGTTTTATCCGGCGAAGTTAAAGACGTGCTTTTACTCGACGTAACCCCGCTTTCGTTAGGTATCGAAACCTTGGGCGGCGTTTGCACCAAACTTATAGAGAGAAACACCACTATCCCCGTTAAGAAATCGCAGGTATTCTCCACGGCGGCGGATAATCAGACGCAGGTTGACATACACATTTTACAGGGCGAAAGGGAATTCGCTAAAGACAATAAAACGCTCGGGCGTTTCGAACTTACGGGTATTGCCCCCGCACCGCGCGGCGTACCGCAGATTGAAGTTAGTTTCGATATCGACGCTAACGGCATAGTCAACGTTTCGGCAAAAGATTTAGGCACGGGTAAGTCGCAGAACATTACGATAACCGCGTCAAGCAATCTTTCCGAAGCGGACATAAATAAAGCGGTAAACGAAGCCAAGCAGTACGAAGAAGAGGACAAAAAGCGTAAAGAGGGCGTAGAAGCCCACAACAAACTCGACGGTATGATATTTACCGTTGAAAAGACGCTGAAAGACTTGGGCGATAAAGTTTCCGCAGAAGATAAGGCAAAACTCGAAGAAGAAATCAAGACTGCGAAGACGGAACTTGACAGCAACGATAAAGACCGTATGGATAAGGCGTTCGAGAACTTGTCTAACGCGTCGCAAGGAGTGTTCGCTAAAATCTATCAGCAGGCGCAGGGCGCAAACCCGAACGGTGAACCGAACGACGGCGGCGCAGGTGCGGGAGACACGGAGTTCCATCAGAATTGATTTTAAGAACTTAAAACGACATATTAAGACATAGAACCGCGGAACTGAAAGGCTATTTTTGCCTTTCAGTTCAACGCGTTTAATAAAGCACTTGGCTTTAAGGGTAAATTATGGCTAAAAATTATTACGAAACTTTAGGCGTCGATAAAAACGCCACCCAAGACGACATAAAAAAGGCGTACAGAACGCTGGTTAAAAAATATCACCCCGATTTGCATCCGGGTGATGCCGCCGCGGCGGAAAAATTCAAGGAAATAAACGAAGCCAACGAAGTTTTATCCGACGAAAAACGCAGGAAAGAGTACGACTTTCAGCAGGAACACCCGAATATGGGCGGTTTCGGCGGCGCAGGCGGCGCGGGTTTTTCGGGCTTTTCCGATTTCGGCGATATTTTCGGCGATATATTCGGCGGTTTCGGCGGCGGCAGACGTCAGCAACAAACCAAAACCAAGGGCGACGACATAACGATAGAAATTTCCCTTTCCTTTTTGGACGCGGCGAAAGGTTGCGTAAGGGAAGTGGTTTATAACAGGAACGAACCGTGCAAAGCGTGTAATGGCACGGGCGCTAAAGGCGGCACGGCGTATAAGACCTGCGAAAAGTGCGGCGGCACGGGGCAAGTCATATATACTTCGTCAAACGGGTTTTTCCGTTCGCAGACCGTGCGCCCCTGTCCCGATTGCGGGGGAACGGGCAAAAAGATTTTGGAAGCCTGCCCCGACTGTAAGGGTAAGGGTTATACCCGCGCGGCTACCAAAGTGTCGCTAAATATCCCCGCGGGCGCGGATACGGGCAGTTATTTACGTAAAGCGGGCTTCGGCGAAGCGTCGGTAAGCGGCGGTCCTGCGGGGGACCTTATAGTGGTAATTAAGGTAGAACCGAGTAAGATTTTTAAACGCAAGAATTTCGATTTGTACGTAAGCGTGCCGATAAGCATTAAAACGGCGGCACTCGGTGGCAAGGTTAAAATTCCGCTAATCGACGAAACCATGGAATACACTATTCCCGAAGGCACGCAAAGCGGCAAAGTGTTTTTCGTGCGGGGCAAGGGCATAAAGACTTCGCGCGGGACGGGCGACCTGTATATAGAAACGGTGGTGGAAATTCCGACTAAACTTTCAAAGGCGCAAAAGAGCGCGTTTACCGAGTTGGACGAAGAGACTGATATTAAACAATGCCCCAAAATGAAACAGTATTCGGACAATATGCAGTCAATGTACGGCAAAGACCCCTATTGATAAGATGAAAGATTATATTGAAATTTCGGTAAAAACCACTCATTTGGGTTCGGAACTCGTTGCGGACGCACTTTCGGAATTTTCTGAAGGCGGCGTTTCCGTTTCCGACGTGCAGGACGTTATCGACCTTGAAAATTCGGGCAAGAACTGGGATTACGCCGAAGAGAGCGTTTATGCTAAAGATAAAACCGTAATAGTAAAATGCTACGTTAAAATTTCCGAAAAACAAGAAAAACTCGCGGATATTTCCCGCGCGCTTAAAGGCTTAAAAGAAAATTCGCCCTTCGATATGGGCGAACTGTCCGTTTCGGAAACGGAAGTGGACGGCAACCTGTGGCGCGAAAAGTGGAAGGAAAATTTTAAGCCTATACATATAGATAACATAGTTATAGTGCCCGAGTGGATGGAGTATACACCGGAAAAGGACGAAAAAACCGTTATTATCGGTTCTAATATGGCGTTCGGCACGGGCGAGCACGAAACCACTTCTATGTGCGTAGAGTTATTGCAAAAATACGTTGATAAAAGCGACACGGTGATAGACGTAGGCTGTGGCAGCGGCATTTTAGGTATAGCCGCCGCCAAACTCGGTGCGAAAAAGGTTATTATGACCGATATTGACGAGTGCGCCATTACCGCTTCTAAACAGAATATCGCGCTTAACGGTGTTAAAAACGCCCAAGTGTATTTGAAAAATCTGCTTGACGACAATACCGTTAAAGGCGACGTGATTGTCGCTAACATTATGGCGGAAGTATTGATTTCGTTTGCCGCGGGGCTTAAAAGCAATTTAAATGGCGGCGGCAGAGTTATTCTTTCGGGGATACTGACAGACAGGCTTGATAAAGTTATAGCGGCGTATAAAGCGCAGGGGTTTAGCCTTATAGAAACAAAAATCAAGGGCGAGTGGGCGGCGATTGCGCTAAAAGGTGAAAAATAATGAAAGCGGTGGTTTTTACGCTCGGCTGTAAGGTGAACGAGTGCGAAAGCGAATCGCTTATCGCTGGACTAAAAGAGCGCGGCTATGATGTTTCCGACAAACTCGAAAAAGCCGATTTATACATAATAAACACCTGCGCGATAACCGCCGAAGCGGAAAAAAAGTCCCGCCAGACGGCAAGCAGAATAAAAAAACTTAACCCCAGCGCAAAAGTTGTGTTTACAGGTTGTGCGGCGGAAAATAATTACAAAGCGTTTGCCGATAAGTCGGCGGCGTATCTTATAACGGGTGTTTTCAATAAAAACAATATTCTTTCCGCCCTGGAAAAGTCGGGCGTTATGATAGCCGAAAAGAGCGAAACTTACGAAGAATTGCCCGCGCCGCTATCCTTAAAAACCCGCGCGTTTATTAAGGTGCAGGACGGGTGCAATTCTTTTTGCACTTATTGCATTATTCCGCATCTGCGTGGCAGAAGCCGTAGCCGCGCGCCCGAAAAGGTCCGTGCCGAAATAGAAGGCTTAAAATGTTCCGAAGCGATAATTACGGGCATAAACCTTTCCGATTACCGCTATGGGGAAACGGATTTAGCGGGGCTTATGGAAGCACTTAAAGGCGTAAACGCTAGGATACGGCTCGGTTCTTTGGAAGTGCGGGTAATTGACGACAGACTGCTTACCGCGCTGTCGGAACTTAATAATTTTGCGCCGCATTTTCATTTGTCTTTGCAGTCGGGATCAAACGCGGTGCTTAAAAAAATGAACCGTAAATATACGCGTGAAGAATTTATCGAAAAAGTGGCGCTGATACGGCGACATTTCCCGCTTGCGGGGATAACCACCGATATAATAGCGGGCTTTCCGACCGAGACGGAAGAAGATTTTAAGGACACACTTTCTATAATAGACGAAGTGCGGTTTTCGGATATACATCCGTTTTCTTTCAGCCCCCGCCGCGGTACGCCCGCGTATAAAATGCCCGACCTTTCGCCCGAAATTAAAAAAGAACGGCTTAACCGCCTTTTGATTGCGAAAGCGCGGGTAAAAGCGGATTTCGCGGCGCTTATGAAAGGTAAATATGCGGACTTTTTACCCGAAGAAGTAAAGGACGGGTATACAGAAGGGTATTCTGAAAATTATTTACGGCTTTACGTTAAAGGGGAAATCCCTATCGGGAAAATTGTAAAAGTAAAAGTAGGCGAGAGTTTTAAAGACGGCGCTACCGCCGAAATAATAGATTAAAAGGAGAAAATTATGGAAGACTGTTTGTTCTGTAAAATAATCAAGGGTGAAATTCCCGCAACTAAAGTATACGAAGACGACGATATGGTAATTTTTAAGGATATAGACCCTAAAGCCAAAAACCACCACTTATGCGTTCCGAAAAGCCATTTTAAACTTTTAGCCGATATGACGGAAACGCAGGGCGAAATGCTTTTAAAGTGCTTTAAGAAAATCCCCACGCTTGTAAAAGAGTTGGGCTTAGAAAACGGCTACCGTTTAGTAATAAATCAGGGGGACGACGCGGGGCAGTCGGTATTTCACCTGCATATTCACATTTTGTCGGGGCAGAAAATGGGCTGGACACCTGCATAAAATTTAGCAGTACATTATAGGGGGCATAATTCCCCCTTTTTTTATTTTAAACGAATAATAATTTTTTTAAGTGCAATACTAAAATAACCTTTCCTTGGACTTATGTACATAAAGGAGGGTTTATGGCAAGTAAAGTAGTAATCTGCGGTATCAACACCGCTACTCTTCCGAAAATAACCGAAAAACAATCTGCCGAAATGCTTGAAAAAATCGCCGCGGGCGATAAAAACGCACGGGAAGAATTTATTATCGCAAATATGCGCTTGGTGCTTTCGGTAATAAAACGGTTCTGGCGCAAAAACAATTCGGACGATATGTTTCAGGCGGGTATGACGGGCTTAATAAAGGCGATAGATAATTTCGACGCTAAATTTCAAGTCAAGTTTTCCACCTACGCCGTGCCTATGATAATCGGCGAAATAAAGCGCTATTTAAGGGACGGCAATTCGCTTCGAATAGCGCGTTCTATACGCGACAAGGCGTACAGGATTTTGCAAACCCGCACGGAAATAGAGAAAAAGGACGAAGAAGCGACTTTAGAGCGTATAGCGGGCGAAATGCAGGTAGCTCTTTCCGAAGTGGTGTACTGTTTAGACGCCATATCTGACACCGTGTCGCTTTACGACCCCGTGTACAATAAAAACGGCGACGAACTGCTTTTAATGGACAGTATAGGCGACAGTCGCAATACCGAAGAAAACTGGTCTGACAAGGTGGCGATAGAAAGCGCTTTAAGACTTTTGGAGCAGCGTGAAAGGAATATCATTTATTTAAGATATTTCGAAGGCAAAACGCAGACGGAAATTTCCGAAGCGGTAGGCATATCTCAAGCGCAGGTGTCGCGTTTAGAAAAGAACGCGCTGTCAAGTATAAAAAACGCCATTAAAGCATAAAACTGTATAATATATGCCCGCCCCCGCGCTTAGGCTAAAGCGCGGGGGCGGCAATTTTATTTTTAATTATTTTAAATACGAGTAAAACCTTGTCCGTAAACTTCGGTCGCTTCGCCGACAATAACAAACGCGTGTTCGTCCATACTCTTTACCGTAGATTTAAGGTTTTGTATCTGATGGTTTTTAACGCATGTAAGCAGCACGCCTTTTTCGTTCCCCGTGTACATACCTTTGCCGTGCAAAAGGGTGATGCCGCGCGGACTGTGGTGTATAAGATAGTCGCCTATTTCGTCGGCTTTATCGGTTATTATATAGCACAGTTTAGCCTTGTTAAGACCTAACACTAAAACGTCGCTGACTTTGGCGCTTACGAACACGAGTATCAGCGCGTACAAAACGTTTTCGGGATTTTCCAGCACGATTGTACCCGCTATAACGACAAGCCCGTCGAAAATCGCCACGTGCGTTGCAATGGAAGATACGGGAACAATGTTATGCGTTATTCTGCCGAGAAGTTCCGTGCCACCGCTTGACATCTCGAATTTTATAAACAGACCTATACCTATGCCTTGCAATACGCCGCCGTAAAGGGAAGCAAGTATCTGATTGCTCGTAATTCCCTGTAAAAAATCAAACCAAGACAGCCCGAAGAAGTTGGTGAACAGCGAAAGCGAAGCCGTGGTTATAAGACATCTCACTATAAAGCGCCAGCCCATCATTTTAAAACCCATTATAAGTATAGGGATATTTATTGCGAGAATAAAATAACCCGCGGGTATTGCGGTCAATATTTCGATAAGAGACGCCGCACCCGATACGCCGCCGCCGACAATTTCGTTAGGAATCAAGAAAATTCTCAAACTCAAAGCATAACTTATGCAGCCTACGACCATAAATATATAGCGTTTTAAGATATCCGAAGTCTTTTGTTTGCGATACATATTTTTTAAATCCCCGAATAAATACGATTTTAATATTATATCATTTGTTTTCGGGAAAAGCAATATTTTTTGTACGGTAATACGGACAAACAGTTTCGGCATAAAATACACTATGATATTATCGTATAAAGAACTTAAAAAGCGCGACGTGGTAAATATCGCGGACGGCAGGTCTTTCGGAAAACTTACCGATTTGAAACTCGATTTCCCGTGCGGAGTGCTTAAAGGTATAGTGGTCTGCGACAGAAAGCGCGGCGGGTTTTTGGGGCTGTGGTGTAAAAACGAAATATTTATTGACGAAAAAAACATAATCAGGATAGGCGGGGACGTGATACTCGTCAATATAAAAAATTCCGACACGGTAGTGCCGTCGGTTGTGGATATAAACGCCAAAGCCGCGCAGAGCGGAAGCCAAACGGCAAAAAAGCCGCCTAAATGTCCGCCGTGTGTTAAACCCGCGCCGCCCTGTCCGCCCAAACCGCCTTGCCCGCCGCCGCAGATTACACCCTGCGACTTTGTGGAAAACGCCGGAGAATATGAAGAAGACGTTAGGATAGACTTTGAAGATTATTGAGCCGCGGAAGGTAAATTTTTATAAAATGTATTGAAAACGCGCCGAAATTGTTGTATGATAGTTTCGGGCGTTTTTAATTTGACAAACCGACTTTACGAGCAAAAAAGAGAACGCCTTTACGGAGATAATTTATGATACTTACCATATGCCCGAATCCGAGCATAGACTGCACAATCGAACTTGAAAGTTTAAACGTCGGTATGCTTAACCGCATACAGGGTAAAGTGGAAACCTATTCGGGCAAAGCGCTTAACGTGGCGATAGGCGTAAGCCGCCTTGGCGAAGCCTGCACCGCCACGGGCTTTATGTTCGAAAACCAACAACGTACGTTCGAGCACGTTTTAACCGAAGAAGGGATTAAGTGCGACTTCGTTTCCTGCGAAGGCAACACGCGCGTAAACTATAAGATAATCGACAAAAAATCAATGCTTACCGAGATAAACGACGTGGGCGAAGAAGTCAGCCTTAATAAGCAGGCGCAACTTATTGAAAAGGCAAAATCGCTGTCTGCGGACGCAGATATCGCGGTTATGAGCGGCAGCCTGCCGAAAGGACTTAACCCCGAATTTTACGGCGAAGTGATAAAACATCTGTCGCCGCGGGTAAAGGTTGTGGTGGACGCGGAAAAAGTCAATATGCTTGCCGCGCTTTCCGCGCGCGAACTGTTTATGGTAAAACCCAACGTGAAAGAACTCGAAAACTTTTCGGGCGTAAAAATACGTAAACTTACCGACGTTATTTCGGCTTCGCGAAAATATTTTGAAAAGGGCGTGAAATACGTGCTTGCTTCGCTCGGAACGGAAGGCGCGGTGCTTACCGACGGTACGGATAGTTTTTACTGTAAAAGCGCGTCGGTTGCGGTTAATTCCACCGTTGGCGCGGGGGACAGTATGGTCGCCGCCGCGTGCGTGGGGATATATAACGGCGTTCCTATGCGCGAGATTTTAAAAGAAGCGGTTGCCGCGGGTACTGCCGCTGTGACGACAAGCGGAACTAACCTTTTCTATAAGGATAAATACAAGGAAATTTATTCCAGATTGCAGACGGAAAAATTATAACGAAAGGTAAAAAATGATAGCGTTATACGTGGCTTTGGGGATAGTATGCGGAATTTTAGGCGTGGCTTTTTTGCACGTCCTGTTTTTGTTTGCGCTGTCGCTTTTTGTAAGGAATAAAGACTATCGTAAAGCCAACCGTTTTTACCGTTCGGTGATTATTTACCATATGCGGCTTATATTGTTTTTTTGCCACGTAAAAGTAGTGGCAAGCGGAACGGACAAACTTACGGGGATAAAAGGCAAATACCTTTTAGTAGGAAACCATCGTTCCGATTTTGACCCGATTATTACGCAGACGGGTTTGAAACTCAAAGACTTTGCTTTTATTTCCAAGCCCGAAAACTTTAAAATTCCTTTGCTCGGCAAAATTGCGAAAAAATGCCTTTATTTGCCGATAGACAGGAACAACGCGAGAAACGCTTTAAAAACGATAGTTATGTCTGCGGAACTCATTAAAAACGGCGCGACGTCTTACGGCGTATATCCCGAAGGCACGCGCAGTAAAAGCGTAAATATGCTGCCTTTCCACGACGGGGTGTTTAAGATTGCGCAAAAGGCGGAAGCCCCCGTCGTCGTAGTCGGCATAAGGGGTTCTGAAAAAGTGCACGAAAGAGCGCCGTGGAAAAAGACGGTGGTATACGTAGACGTGGTGGACGTAATAGACGCGGAAACGGTTAAAGCGCTTTCTTCGCACGAACTTTCCGAAATAGCGCGGGCAAAGATTGCGGCGGTAGCGGAAGGAAAATAACCGTCGAAAAACGGTATATACTGAAAGATAAGCGCATAAAATGTATTATTCTTTTAATTCGGGGGATAATACAATGCGTGAAGACCTTATCGACAGAACGCTTAAAGAGGCGCAGTATATTGCCGAAACGGGCGCAACCGTAAGGGACGCGGCGAAAGTTTTTCATTTTTCCAAGTCGACGGTGCATAAAGACGTGTCCGAACGGCTGTACTTTATTGACAAAACGCTGTTTAACAAGGTTAAAAAGGTTTTGCGTAAAAATCTTGACGAACGGCATATCCGCGGCGGAATTGCCACGCGCGAAAAATATTTGAAAGCGCAAAATAAAGCCTGATTTTTTTATTTGACTTTCGCGCTTTATTATGTTAAAATAAAGACGATAAACCTGAACCGAAAGGGCAACACCTAACGGCAAAGGGGAGAAATTTCTGGAACTTTAAGGCAAAATATGCCTTATTGATTTACGTCCCTCCCTTTGCTATGCGAAGGGAGTTTCTTTTTGCGTTTATATGAAATAACTTTTTATAGGAGTATATTCATGAAAAAACTTATTGCACTTATTTTAAGCATAGTGTCTGCGCTAACCGTCTTCGCCTTTTCCGCGTGTGGGAACAGTGCAGAAATAAGCCTTAAATATTACGCAGACGCGTCGGAACTTATGCCCGCGTTAAAATCGGGCGAAATTGCTTACGGTATTTTAGCAGAACCTGCCGCCACAACGCTTGAAAATACGACGAAAGGTACGAAAATCTGGTATAGGCTGGATATTCAGGAACTTTACGATGCGGAAACAAAATCTTATCCGCAAGCCGTTATGCTCGTAAAGGAAAGCCTTTTAAATACTAACGCAACGCTCGTAAATTCTATTGCGGACAAGTTTGCCGAAAACGTAGAGTGGGCGACTGCAAATCCGGCGCAAGCGGCGACTGCGGTTAATTCCGTTCTTCCGGAAGGCGCGACGCCGTCGTTAAAACCCGCCGCGCTTACGTCAAACGCGGTGGTAAATTGCAATATAAGGTGGCAAGGCGCGCAGGAAGCCGCAAGCGCGGTCAAAAATTATCTTAACACCATAATAGATATTGAAAAGTTATCGGCAAATCCCGCTGCCGACGACTTGTTCTACGACGGCACGGCGACGGGTGATTTTACCGAAGATACCGTAAAAGTTTACGCGCCCGACGGTGCACCCGCCCTTGCAATCGCAAAATTTATAAATGAAAACGAAACGTTCGGCACGGATAAGACTTTCGAGTATAACGTAGTGAAAGCGGAAAATATCGGAGAGATAGTTATTAAAGGTACGGGCGATATAGTTATTCTGCCCGTAAACGCGGCGAGCAAACTTTATAAGAAAAATACCGCCGACCCGTATAAACTCGTTTCCGTTTTAACGCACGGTAATCTTTATCTTATGTGTTCCGAAGAAATTACGGTCGACGGTCTGAAAGATAAAACGATAGGGGTTTTCAATATGGGTGGCGTGCCCGACCTTACTTTCAGGGCGGTTTTAAATAAAATAGGTTATAAATTTGAAATCTCTAAATAATAAAAAAATCAAAACCCAGAACAAGGTTTTAAATATATCTCTGCCGTTAATTACCGTTTCCGCTATATTGCTTTTATGGGCGGCGTCGGCAAAAATCGTCGACAAAGACTATTTACCGTCGGTCAGCGATACTTTTGCCGAGACGGTAAAGTTGTTTATCGGCGCAGGGGCGTATGACAGCGCGGTTTTTTACCGTGCATTTTGCAGTACGCTTTTACGCAGCGTTTTAGCGTGCGCGGTTTCTTTTTCGCTTGCTTATATTGTCGCGTTTTCCGCGTATAAGTCGGAAAAGGCAAGGCGGGCGCTAACGCCTTTGATAGTGATTATCCGCGCGCTTCCGACTATAGCGGTGGTGCTTTGGCTGGTTTTATTCACGAATTCCGAAGTAGCGCCCGTTATAATTACTATGCTCGTGGTTTTTCCCACCCTTTACAACAACCTTTACGCCGCCCTTTGCGGGATAGACACAGAACTTAACGAAATGTGCAAAGTTTTTGGCGTCAACAATGCGGAACGGCTGAAAAAAGTAGTGTTTCCGCAAATCGCGCCCGAATTTATTTCCGCGGCTGGGGCGGGGCTTACCCTTAACCTTAAACTTATGGTCGCCGCCGAAGTGCTTGCGCAGACGGCGCACTCTATGGGGTTTTTGCTTAAGAATTCGAAAACCTATTACGAGTACCCCACAATGCTCGCTTTAGTGATTATAACCGTAATCACGGGGCTTATTATAGAGTGGGCGTTCGGGCTTTGGGCTAAAAAGGCGGTGAAAAAATGATAAGCCTTAAAAACATAACCAAAAGATACGGCGATAAAACCGTGTTTGAAAATTTTAATCTCGATATCGAAGAAAACGCCATAACGGTCATTTTAGGGGAAAACGGTTCGGGTAAAACCACGCTTTTAAATATGATAGCGCGCCTTACCTGTTTCGACGGGGAAATAACGGGCGCGGAAAAAGTGTCGATGGTCTTTCAGCGGGACAGGTTA